>JAFQIQ010000243.1 GCA_017397445.1 Lachnospira sp. | reverse complement strand
TCAGTTAAAAACTAACTAGCTTTAAATAGTTAACCCGTAATAAATCTTTCGATTCATTTACTGTGTTAAGGACTTGCTTCCTCGCTACTCTTCAACTCTCGCCAAAGCCTCATCACGATTCTGCTAAGTTCGTAAAAATTGAAATTCTTAAAGAATTTTCAAGGTTGTTTTACTGTTCAATTGTCAAAGACCATTTATACTTCAAACGCCCTTGTTTGCTGACGTTTGTTGTATTTTGTTTTGTGTGTCGCTCGCGGCGACTTGTATATAATATCACCCTAAAATCATCTTGTCAACAACTTTTTTAAAAATTTTTTAAAGAATTTTTTTCACATACAAAAAGAGCCTTGTACACCACAATATGTACCAAGGCTCTAAGAAACAACCGCTATATATAGAATCACACTTTGAATATAGACTTTACAATTGGATTCAAATCATATAGGAACGACAAAAATCCATTGCTGCCTATATCCGCCAAGGCGTCCGCCGCCCAACTTGTACTGCCGGCCGCTGTTATAATAACAAACAGCACCCACACAGCTATCAGTCCTTCCACCAGTCCTAACGCCAATCCGCCTAACTTATTAGCCTGCTTAATAACCGGCAGCTTACTTACAAGTCCCGTAAAGGAAACAATAATACGGACACCTATAAACACCAATATAAACACTACAATATGTACAATAGCATTAAGCACAATATCAGCTAATTTTATAGAAGCAATAGAAACAACTATGCTCTTCATACTTCCATCCGTCTGATTTATAATAGTTACAATGTCATTATTCATTACCATTGTCCTAATATTATTCTCGGACACAATACTTTTAAGCTGCTTCGACATATCTTCCGTAAGATTGAGCTTATCGATAATCTTATCCGCATACTTAGAAACCTGTGCTGCATTGTTAGCGATCTTTTCCGTATATTTAGTAATATCGCCTTTGCTTGATTCAATATCATCAATCTTATCCTGTGTCGCTTCATCAACCGCCACATCCGAATTGCCGCCGGAAGCACCTGCATTTTCATCATCCTTCTGTGTTGCTTCCATAATAACATTATATGTTATCTTCTGCATGCTTTCATCCACTTCTGTTGTGGCCTTCAGCCCTCTAAACACAATCGGTGCCAATATCACCGCAGCCAGCATTGTTACAATCAATGCCGCAAGTGAAACAACAATTTCAATAATACCTTTTTTCCAGCCAATAAACCCAAACAATGCAAACAACGCAATAACCGCAATTAAAACCCAGCTCATTCGTACCTCCCGTTTATTTTAACTTAATATTCTGTATGTACTTAGAGTTAACCATAACATATTTCCCTCTGGTTCCCGTTGTCAATATTTTTTCCAACGGCAATTCCACCGACAAATCCGCCAGCACTTTACCATTAAGGTTCATGACAACAAATCCTGAAGAATTATACATAACAATACTCTTACCATCAAACTGCACGCCATCATACTGCATGTTAAATGTGCTCTCACACACCTTCTTACCCGAAGTATCATATACCTGCAACTTGTACATGTCAGTCGAATCAGAATTATTCAAAACAAGCCCTATGTACTGGTCACTAAAGAAAACTCTGTCAATCTCGTTCTCAATAGCTATATCCTTCGGCTCTTTCGGATATTCCTTGATAGTATATATACTCAACACATTTTCGCCTATAGCTACCGCAGTTGTCTTATTAATAAATGTTACATCCCCCACAATCGTACTGTCATAATGATTAAATCCGCCTACTACTCGTTCAGTTTCATTCTGACCGACGTCTGAAAAATTGTAGAACACCACATTAGTCTTAACATTTTCTCCGCTAACATACAAATAAGAAGCCACCAGTTTAGTTGCATCATCAGATATACTTACATCCAGCGGATACCCGTCTCCTGCAAGAGAAGTTTTAACACTGTAGATTCTGCTGCCATCTGTGTTATACAGATTAATGTAATTCGCTTCATTATCTTCAAGAACTGCTGCCACAACACCCTGTTTCGCAACCTCTATCTGGGATATTGCAAGTGAAGTATCCACCGTGCCAAGCATACCTGTTTTATTAAACACACATATGGTACTTCCGTTAATATCTCCAACAGCAACTGCATCATGACATACCTTAATCTGTGGATTACTCATAGACACCGTCTGATTCCATACCGCAACGCCCTTGCCATTATAATAAGAAACTCCATCGTTACTGTACTTAATGTATCCGTCCAAATATGATATATACTTCGTAGATTCACTGTCATCACAATTCACAGAATCAACTACACTATACCCGCTATACGTAATATTGTCCTTTATTATTGGTACAGCAATAACAAAAATCACGACAAGTACTATCGCAAGTGCAATTCCCATGCCAATCTTTATCCTGTGATTCCGTACCCTTACCTGTGCATCTTCTAAATCTTCCTCAGCTGCAGCCGCAAGCTCGTCCGCATCCAATTCTGCATCCAAAGCCTCACTATCAGTTATATCCTCAGATCTATTATTCTTTTTTAAACCAAATTTTCCAGAAATGATATCAGCCATATTATTTTCCTCCACCAATACCATTATACAATATCACTCAAAATATTCAAGGAAGTTTTATAATCTGACCTATATACAATCTATCCATATCCGTAAGTCCGTTTGCCTGAGCCACTGTTTTTGCCTTAAGAGTTGTCCCATAATATTTAAGACAAATGCTGTTTAAAGTTTCACCCTTTGCTACCATATGCGTTTTTGCCACCACTACCGCCGCTTCTGTCTCTTTTGATGTAACCGCTTCTGTCGCCTTTTCCGTAGCTTTCTGAGTTTCTTTTTCGGTTACTCTTTCTGTTGCAGCCTCAGTCTCCTGCTCAGTAGCAACCTGAGTTTCTTTTACAGTTTCCGCCTCAGTAGGAAAAACATTGCCATCAATCTTATTAACCTCTACAACCCTTTGCTCATCATCCGAAACCAAATCATTATTGCCTGTAAGCGTTGCAATTTCCTTCGTTATATTATTAAGTGACTTGTCCAGCCTGTTCATTTTTTCATAATTATTGAGTATATTCACTCCCAAAACCAGAATTACAACCACCATAAATGCGCTGATACCATACATCATGGATCCGTTCTTCTTATGCTGCTTCAACTCCTCCTTTTCCTGAATGATTGTACGAATAGAACGCATAACCTTATCTTTTTCCGGAGACTCTACAGACTGTCGCCCTCTAACCTCCATCATATATTCCTGCATTTCATAATTGCGCTCATAAAAACACACATACCCACTCTGCTTTTTCAACTCCCCCTCATCATAAAGATAAAAATTCTCCTCTTTCTCCGAGGTATTAACAACATACAGCGTCTTCATATTCCCTGCAAAATTGTCTATATGTACCCTTCTAAGATACTGCATACGCTCTGCCGTCAAATCCGCCGTTGCCATAAACCAACCCACCACCTGCAGATTAGGGAAATACTTCTCAATCTCCGTATATACCCTATCCCATATCTTCTCGTCGAAAATAACACCTTGTTTAACAGTCCCTCCTTCCGGCTTCGCCTTAATAACACCCTTTATAAAAATGCATTTTTCATCTTCAGACTTCTGACACTCTCCCAACAACACACCTGCATGGTCTTCCTCCGGCGAACCATAAGCCAACGAATTAATATATGTAAAAGCATAATCCTCTATATATATCTTACGCTCCGAATCCACATTTCCTATCTGCTTAATATTTTTAGGTACTCTTATTCCTTTGCCGGATGTTGACTTTTCACCTTTGTTCTCATCTTCTCCATTGCAGATTATCTCTATCATACATATCCTCCCATCTAAATTGCGCCCTGCGCTGATACATTCTCTAAAGACCAAAGCCCATTCTCCAATCTTTGTATCCCACATAATATCACTTAAAAAATAAGAAAATCATCGCAATTTGTCGCCTATAAAAAAAAATTTGGCGAACTGTTTTTTTCATAATTTCAGTAGCCATAACGTAAACATATTCTATATAGAATGGCACATTCACGCCATAATCAAGAGAAAGGAAAGACAAGCTATGCCACATTATTTTGACACCAGAAATCCTGACTGTGCATTTAATATGTACAAGCATTTATCTTCTTTACTAAAAATCCACAATGTACAAAAACGTCCTATTATAATTATGTGTATCGGAAGCGACCGCTCCACCGGAGACAGCCTCGGTCCCATGATAGGATATAAGCTTTCCAAATATTACT
>JAFQIQ010000242.1 GCA_017397445.1 Lachnospira sp. | reverse complement strand
GCTTTCCGTCCAAATGATAAGATTCCGGCTTATCCACCGGTTCAAAAGGAACCTCCCCGAAAACCTCCATAACTGCCGGTCCTCCAAACACCGAAGCCAGTTCCTTATGATTCTCATAAGCCAGTCTCAATGCACCAAGCTTTCTTTCAACAAATGCTGAATCCATGTAAATAGCATTGTCAAAGCGATGATCATAATCCATCTGCTTATTAGGACTCGCACCGAAATAACCGACCTTAAGATGCATACGTTTATTAATAGAGCTTACTGCCGCTCTATAAAGAGTTGTTTCAAGCCCCATCTGCTTAAACTGATTCACCGAAGCCTTGACAATGCGTTCAAAGCCAAGAGAGTATCTGATATTAACCGTTTTCTTCTTCGTAATATCCTTACCGGTTAGCTCAAACCCCTTTCTGTATCCTTCAGTAAAAGTAGCCGCCATAGCCTCAATACGCTCCTGTGGCAGACTATCCAGATACTGCGCAGTCTTAATCTCATTAGCTGTAATATATTCACCAAACTTATAAAGATATCTTACATCAGAAAGATCACTATTCATAATGATGTCTTTAGCGAAACTATGTGCCGGGTCCAACTGCTCCAATATACGTTTTTCCACAAAATCATCACTATAGTCACTGACATACCAATAAATAGCATTCTTTACAGACTGTTCTGTCGGCTTTTCAGCATCTTCAAACATAAAATATATCTCGAGAAAAAGCTCCATAAGCACAGTCATAACACTAATCTGCTGTTCATACGCATAAGGAATAAGCCCTCTTAATTCCATATAAAGAAATGATAAGAGTCTGCCATATTCTTCTCCAAGCTGTTCACAAGCGTAAGTAGGATTAGCATAACTGTTATTATAGTTCTCTCCTGCCACATCAACATAAAGTGCCTGATTAATTGCTACAAGCTCTTCTATTGACGCATTATCAAGCCGGCCCTCTCTCAATCTTTGAGCCACATCAAGAACATACACTATAAACTGAGCCGTACATCCAAAGTATCTCTCGTAACTCTTCGAATCCGACCAGGGAAAATGCACTCCTTCTGTAATCTCCCTAATTCTTTCGGACGCCAACTCATATCTTTCTATCATATTATCTTCCAACATAGACACACTCCTACAATCCCATTCCCATTAAAAATATTGATACCATCAACACAAGCAGTATTCCACAAAGCAATGAGCCCACCTTCGACAGCAGGTAGAATTTATCATCCTCCTTAAAACTGATAAGTCCTATTATCAGCCCCAGCAAAGACAACAAAAATGCTATTATGGCATATGTTCCCACTTCAACACCGGCGTAACCTTTCGCCTGAAATGCTACAAAAACTCCCCAGATAAATGTAAGGAGCGCAACAACTCCCATAATAGTAGAAATTGTTCCGCCCAGTGTAGGACTCTTATCCGAGAACTTGTATTTATTAAAAACCTTCATAGTAATCCTCACTTACCATTCTTAGCACTTACGCTACATCTTCAGTCTCTTTATCGCCAGACTCTTGCTTAAATCTGCGACACATATTACACACTAAAATGTAACACGCGTATCCCAACACTCCACCAAGTGTATTAAGTATCAAATCATCCACATCGCAGCTTCCCACTCTTGTAACCAGCTGCATAAGTTCTATAGCCAGACTTAGCGCAAATGAAAACACAGTTACTTTAAGCAATCCAGTCCTCCTGTCCGAAAGCATCGGCAGACAGAAGCCAAATGGCATAAACGCCACAATATTGCCCACAAGATTAAGCATTACTGCCGTAAAACCCAACTGATGATAATACGTAATAAACCTGCTTATCTCCTTAAAGGGCACCAGATTATACCTGTACTCTCTTGATACTGCCGTGCGCCCAAACATTTCTGCGAACAAAACAAGATACACAAGCATCGCAATATACGCAACAAATACAGCATATTTAATTATCTTGCGCCCTCTCCCTCTGTTCATACGCACTCCTAATCCTCAAGTGATTAAAATAAATTCTCCGACTTATGTGCCAACAATCTCGCACCACTTACTATAAGCATAACACCGGCTGTAACGCCTGTCACAATTGCAACAACACCAAACACAAGATTAAGTGCTCCGATACCCTTTATCTTCTTAAATAACTTCTCGTCCATAATAATCTCCTGTCTTAATTACTTTACACCATACTCTGCATAATATGCGTCAATGGCAGCCTTAATTTCATCATCAATTACCACTTTACCATTACATGGCTTATTGTAAAGATGCTCAACAACATCCTCCATACTTACGATAGCATTAGCGTCAAAGCCATACTTCTCCTTAATCTCATCCAATGCACTCTTGTCACCGCCAAGCCCCTTTTCCATACGGTTTAATGATACCATAAGACCGATAATCTCGACATTAGCTGCCCCCTTTACCTTAGGAACAGTTTCTTCCATAGACTTTCCCGATGTAGTAACATCCTCAATCATAATAACTCTGTCACCATCTTTTAACGGACTTCCAAGGAAACTTCCCTTATCTGCGCCATGGTCCTTCTCCTCCTTACGGTCAGAACAATAACGAACCTC
>JAFQIQ010000241.1 GCA_017397445.1 Lachnospira sp. | reverse complement strand
CATGAAGATATTTGCAACCGGATATCATAATATTCGCAACATTCACCTTCGTCATATCAAAATTGCTCATATCAAGAGTTGTCAACGACTCACACTTGTAAAACATCCAATCCATATCTATTACATTAGATGTATCAAAATGCAATACATCCAATGTAACTAAAGAACTGCAATAGCCAAACATCAATGCCATGTCTGTTACATTAGACGTATCAAACTTACTTACATCAATATACTTAACAGTCCTACATCTTTCAAACATCCAAGCCATATCTGTTACTTTAGAGGTATCAAACTTACTTACATCTATACTGGTTAAAGAGCTACAGCCGCTAAACATCAACGCCATGTCTGTTACCTTGGTGGTATCAAAACCACTTACATTCAAGTCTGTTAATGCCCTACAATCATCAAACATAGCTCTCATGGTAGTAACATTGCTGGTGTTAAATCCACTTACGTCAAGTTTTTTAATAGCCAGACACCCTAAAAATGTACTATTCATATTAACAACGTTACTAGTGTTAAAACCACTTACATCTAATTCCGCGACTGAATTACAAGAATTAAACATACTTTCCATATTAGTAACTTTATTTGTGTTAAATCTGCTTACATCCAACTCAGTTACAGCCTTACACCCACTAAACATACGACGCATATTAGTTACATTACTGGTATCAAATCCACTCACATCCAATGTTTCGAGCATATTGCAACCATTAAACATCTCCTGCATATTAGTTACATTACTAGTAACAAACCCACTTACATCTAATTCTGTCAATGTTTCACAATATCTAAACATACTGTCCATACGGGTAACCTTACTTGTATCGAAGCCACTTGTATCTATCTTCGTTATATCATAACAGGCATAAAACATATAAGACATATCAGTAACTTTGCTTGTATTAAATTTACTTACATCCACCTCTTTTAATTTAGAGCATCTGTAAAACATGCTATACATATTCTCTACATTACTTGTATCAAAGTTACTAATACATAACTTCTCTATTTCTTTACATTCGTAAAACATGCTTGCCATGTAAGTAACATTAGAAGTATCAAAACCCGATACATCCACACTTTTTAACGACTCACAGCCCGAAAATAATTCTCCCATACTAGTTACATTGCTAGTATCAAAGCCACTTACATCCAATGTTGTCAATGCTTCACAACACCTAAACATTCCGGTCATATTAGTTGCGTTGCCTGTATCAAAATCACTTACATCCAATGTTGTCAATGCCCGACAGGCGTCAAACATCTGCCACATATTAGTAATATTGCCCGTTGTTTTAATAAATGTGTCTCCGAAACGAATCTCCTGCACATTATAACACAACTGAAACGCCTGATGACAATCCTTCGGTGCAGTTATATTCCAATATATATACTTAATATCACTTTTCTCTAACGTAAATTCCTCATCTGCAACAATAGTGCTGATTGCGTATCTGTCACCAGTGTAAGTTGTCTCTCCGCTTGTGTCATTCTCTACCCACAACAGACTGTTATCATACAATGTCCATACAGCACCATTATGCTTCCCACTACTTACCACAGTAAGCTTGCTTGTATCAAATGGGTCCGCCATCTCCTCTGCATAAACTTTAACGAATGCAAAGTCAAACACTCCTTCAAGTCCTGTCAACGGCATCGCTACCATAAACACTGATGTCATCACCACAAGTGCCGCTAATTTCTTTAGTAATCTCTTAATTCCTCTCATTATCTTCTCCTTGCATACTGGTTTTTCTTGGAAAACTATATAATTATACTCTTAATTTTATACTTTGTAAACATACCCACCGTGTATATCGTGGCAAATTAGTAGGGCGTGGTCATCGACCACGCCCCTTAACCGCAATGTTATGAAGATATATATTTACTCTTTGATATATACGCAAATGAGTACACTTAATATCTTCATCCTACAACATTATTCCTAAAATTCACTATCATTTCCCTAGTAAGACTTATTCCATCATCTTCCGGATCAATATCCTCTGCCTCAACCCATTCACCAACAGAAAGTTCTTCCTCCTGCAGGCGAATTGTATCATCACCATCCAGCTCACAATAGAATCCGGCAAGAAGCGAACCGCTAAGTGCCCAAGGCTGACTCTTGTAGTATCTTATATTCTTAACTTTAAGCCCGACTTCCTCCATAACTTCACGCTCTACGGTCTGCTCCAGCGTCTCTCCAATTTCTGTAAACCCTGCAATCAATGCGTAATTTTTATACGTTCTTCCTGCATATTTTGTGAGGAGAAGTTTACTGCCGTTAGTCACTCCAACAATAACCGCCGGACTTATCTTCGGGTATACCATATTCTTGCAAACAGGACAACGAAGCATTCTCTCTTTATCATCATGAACGAGCTTGTCACCGCATCTTCCACAACGCTTATTATCCCTGTACCAACCATAAAGATGATACGCTGTAATAACCGCAAATGCTCTGTCTTTCGGCTTCGACATCCTAAATGTATTAACACCTATGAACTCAAAACCTTCAATCACCGACACATATTCCTGATGTACGTCCGCATCTGCCATTTCTCCTGCAAACACGCCACGTTGCACTTCGCATTTTTCCATAGCAAGAAAGTACTTTTCCTCGTCCACACTAAAAAGATATATATACTGAAAATCGCCCGCAAGCATCTCATATGTGGGACAAACCAACTCCTCTGCTTCCTGCTTTGCCAGCACACAGGTCCCCTCAAACAAAAGCACATAATCTCCGGCCTGTGGCACCTGTCTTTTGTACTGATTATCAAAATGCTTTGGCAAAATATCCTGAATCATACTACACTCCTAGAAATATACAAACTCATCAACAGGAGCCTCTGCCGGCTCTACACTGCTCGCATAAAGAACAGGTCCCTTCTTCTTATAAGCCATCTGGAACTCATACTTAATCTCCGCTGTAACTGTGTACCATCCTTTATTCTCAAGTCCTGAAATCCCCTTAAAGAAACAGATATATCCCACAAATGCTGTATCATCCGCACAGCATGTCATAACTTTTCTTCCCGGAACAAAGTTCTTATCCTTAAAGTACTTGTTTTTGAGGACCTGTCCCTTGAATTTTACAGTCTTTCCCTTGTAAACTTCCGGTCTTTCGTTAACATCCATGTACCAGATACCGTAATCGCAGTCTTCCACCTCGATAATGTCTGCATTAATGTCATAAGGAAGCTGTTCTGCAATAGACATCATATCTCCCTTTTCATCTTCAAATACTATCTGAACTGCTGAATTAAGTGCCTTCATAGCTCTTCTGTAATTACCCAGCTCCATTCCTGATGAACATCTGTTGAAAACTACCATATCAACATACTTTACAGACTCTGCAATAATAGAACGCATATTAGTCCACTGCATATTAAACTGTTCTGCATTAACGATAGTAATGGCCTGATAAACTGCCCATCCCTTTGGCTTTGAAGTCTCCATAATAAGTTTCGGATCCCACATACCGTTGTACTCCACAAGTACAACCCACGGATTAAACTTCTCATCAAGTTCCTTTAATTTCTCTGTTGTAAATTCTTCCTTTGAAAGCACAACCATATCAACGCCATTGTCTTTAAGCATCTTCTCGTCGTACTCTTCCTCGCCTTCCTCACAAACAATCAAGAGTTTCTTCTGTGCCTCTGCGAACTGTCCCATCTCAAGTGTCTCTGAGATAAATCTTGTCTTACCGCTATCCAGCTGTCCATTTATCAAAAATATTGGAATCTGATATTGTTCCTGTGCCATAATATTACACTGCCTTTCTTTTTAAACTCCAAAAACTTCTTTAAGTGCGTCTTCCTTCAAGTTAGAACCAATAACACAGATTCTTCCTGTGAAATCCGGCTTGCCTTCTCTAATCTCAAACTCTTCCGGTACAAGGTCGAAATACATCCAAGTTCCATCTTCTGCCGGAAGCATACCCTTGGCACGAAGAACTGTGCCATACTCCTCTGTATTGGCAAGCTTATCCAAAATGTTGTTTAAAGCATCCTTGGCATACTTATTTGGAGTCTCCACGCCCCAGCTTGTAAACACCTCATCAGCATGGTGGTGATGATGGTGCTCATGGTCGTGATGATGGCCACAGCAACACTCCTCGCCATCATGGTGATGGTGTTCATGGTCATGGTGGTGATGCTCTTCGTCATGGTGATGTCCGCAGCAGCACTCCTCACCGTCGTGGTGGTGATGATGATGTTCGTGCTCTTCATCATGATGGTGTCCACAACAGCACTCTTCACCATCGTGATGATGATGGTGATGATGCTCATGTTCCTCATCATGGTGATGGCCACAACAGCACTCTTCGCCATCATGGTGGTGATGCTCATGGTGATGCTTGTGCTCCTCCATAATCTCTTTCTCAAGATCTGCAACATTTTCCATAGCCGCAAGTATCTGGGCTCCCTCTAAATCATCCCACGCAGTTGTGATAATATGTGCATCAGCATTAACCTCGCGAATAAGCTCAATTGCCTTCTTAAGCTTGTCCTCTGATGTGTTCTGAGTTCTGCTAAGAATAATTGTTCCCGCATTCTCAATCTGATTGTTAAAGAACTCACCAAAGTTCTTCATATAAACCTTAACCTTTGACGCATCTGCAACAGTAGAAGCACTGTTAAGAGTTATCTCTTCCTCGATGTTGAGATCCTTAACAGCCTTAATTACATCCGAAAGTTTACCAACACCTGATGGCTCAATGATAATTCTGTCAGGATGATACTTCTCAACAACTTCCTTCAAAGAAGTTCCGAAATCACCTACAAGGGAACAGCAGATGCAACCTGAGTTCATCTCTCTAATCTCAACGCCTGAATCCTTTAAGAATCCACCGTCAATTCCAATCTCACCAAACTCGTTCTCTATAAGAACCACCTGCTCGCCTGCGAGCGCCTCTTTCAAAAGCTTACTAATTAATGTTGTCTTACCGGCACCAAGAAATCCGGAAATTATATCTACTTTAGTCATAATTCAAAATCACCTTTCTTCATAATCTGGCAAATGCCCTATCTTTTATTATAACGCATTTGTCAAGAGAGTGCATAAAAATTTGATAAAATATATCACTTCCCTAAAACTTTACCCACTTTTGCCTTCTGCTCTTTTGTCACTTCCCAGTCGTAATCGAATTTAATCTCCACTATGCGACTGTCATAACACAAAATATATCTCCCCTGCAACTCATCACAATACGTAAACTGATATGCTTTTCCAGCACCCCAAACTGTCGCATCAGATTCCACTATCTTAGCGTAGTCAGGCTGATACGGTTCAGGTGTGCCATAATCATTCAAAACATCTTTTATAATATAATCCAAACACAAGTCATACAAAACAGATGCTTTAACATCTACAACCGTATACTCCAGCTCCGGCTCAGACAATGCATCAATCCTTGGTTCTTCCTTGGCTGCCAAATACCCCAATAAAACAGATTCCTTTTCATTACACACTGTTGAATACTCATCATAATCGCTATCCATCAAATCTCTCACATGCAATGGTATCTCATCTTTATATGCCTTTCGCGTGAAATCTTTATACGCATAAACTTCATATGGCCTTTCTTTATCCCTTATCGATGACACCATCTCAAACAGCCCTCTGCCTCCTAACATTAATAGTAATATACAGAGAGCAAGTAATATGGTGATAGTTATCGCTCTATTAACGTTAGCTGAAACTTTCATATTCTTCATGAGTTGCATCACTAATAGTATAACCCCTGTCAATGCAAAGACTACAACTACGATACCTATAGTGCATATTATCATGCTATTACCGCCCATATTAACAAGCAACAAGCCAATTCCAGTAAATGCTATAATTAATACAATAGGCATCAAAAAGCTATACTTTGGCGTATCCAACAACTCTCCTGTCGTCCTCGCAAGGACTTTTGCTTTTCTTCTCCACCGCACGTATATAGCTATATCTACAACTGTAAGTGCTAACATGGTAACCCAACACACACATGCTAACAAATCGAGGTTGCTTGACATAGCAACAATAGGATTTTTAAAGAAGTTCATTATACACAAACCTATTTGGAGCATACCATTAATTATATATATAATCCACATAGGCAGATGTGACTTCATAACTGCACTATTGATATTTTGTATCTCTATATTAGCATCCGTTTCAATTGGAAGCGGTTCTTCCTGTGTACTGTAAAACACCTGCATCTGCGCATGCGAGGCAGCAAGCACCCACCCTGTATGTTCGCAGAATTCCTGAAACCTTACCTGTCCCTCACTTGGTTCCGGGTCAAATGCAGATGCCTTCGAAAAGTACACAACACTAAAACGTACTTTCATCGGTTTTACTTTCTTAAACTTCCATGTAACTTGTGACATTTTTTCAAGAAGCCAGCCATCCTGTGCCTGCTTCTCCAAATAGTTCTCTATACCCGTCCTATCATAAAATGCAAACAACACTATTACATTCTTTGTCTCCCTCATACGCTTTCCTCCCCAAATATACCCACATAATCATTCATCTGAGCACACATTCTCTCATACTCTTTCGCAAGCATCTCCTTGCCTTTTTCCGTAATTATGTAACTGCGCTTACGCCCCTCCACTTTAGTCTCCCGAATAATCCCTTCATCCAGAAACTGCTCCAGCAGATTATACAAAGTACCGGAACCAACACCTACCCGATTATTAGTCATTGCCGGAACCCTATCCAATATGTCCATCCCATAGCATTCCTCTTTAAGACACAGAAGCACATAAAACATCTGCTCCGTGAGTGTTTGAAACTTTGCTCTCGGCATAAAAACACCTCCCTAACCGTTATTCTCGAATATCGAGATTACACCTTGATTATATTCTCGATATTCGAGAATGTCAAGTGCAGTTTTTATATTTTAGTCAACCAAACAAACGGCGGGATTTCTCCCGCCGCCTTGTTACTTAATCTAAATCATTCTTTATCCCAACATTCATCCACTATCTTACGTACCTTTTCACAATCCATATTAAATCGCTCCGCAACCTTAAAAACCGCTTCATCTTTTGATGCATTAAATTCTTTGTAAGTAAGTATTGTGTTGATAATTCCTTCCTCGCGTCCAACTTCAAACCCAACTTTATGCCCCTCTTCAAGTCCAACCTTATGGCCTTCTTCAAGTCCAACCTTATGGCCCTCTTCAAGTCCAGCCTCACGACCAGCCTCAAGTCCAGCCTTATGGCCTTCTTTATGTCCGGCCTCGCGGCCTTCCTCAAGCCCACGTTCCCAGGCAGCTTTTTTAATACGACCTAATTCTTTCTCTTCATCATACTCAAATATACTCATACTAATAACCTCAGCTTTCTGCTGCGTCAGAAAATCCCTAAGAATGTTATTCTTAATACAATCCTCTACAGCTTGAACAACTGCATCCGCCAGTGACATAGTCCTCGCATATTCCCGAACAGTCTCCACATAAATCGAATATTCGGCAATAATTGGACATCGTCGCTTCAACTCCTCATTCATACCCGGATTAATATTAATTATCTTAACCTTTAACTCCAACGCCGGTTCTGCATTAATATCAATGTATGAATCAGATAATTTCAGCTCACTATATTCAGGACGCTTTTCTCTACCGTTATAGAATACCACAAATTCAGGAAAAGGTAAACGTATAAGTGAGTCACCATATATGGACTTATCCTGCTTTATCTCCACATAATTCTGAAACACACTAGTAATGTATATGAGATTGCGGAGTGGCATATTAGGATTCCATGTAGATTGATGCTCGTATAGGTTGAGACTGTCGCCTATAATAAATGAAATGTCATTCTTCACATTCATATATATGGCATTCTCTAACGTATTAAACTCCAGCTCTGCAATGTCTGTATAATTACTCCCCGTAAGCCCATTGTACAATGACAACGCATGCTTAGCATCCTTAAACAACATTCTAAAAATTGTATCTTTGTAATTCTTGTTAACCTGTGTACTCATAAATAACCTCCCAAAATCACTTAAAACTTCTTATCTTCAGGACGTAGATATGAACCACATGTGCGCACTATGATATATCTATCATATTTATAATATAGTAACCCACAACAAATGTCAATATAGTTTTTAAACTTTTTGTAATACATTTATTTCAAACACAAAACTAAGCTATAAGAAAAGGAGCCTTTTTTACAGCTCCTCTCATCTCATGCCAATCTTAACTTTACAATTTATTCTTATACACGTATGGCTCTGCCAAAACAAATGTATAACCCTTACTCAAATTATCACCTACATTAACCGTATCGTAGGTATCCTTGCTACAGTAATGCCAGTCATTACCAATACGAAGCTTATATACCGTTACATCCTTACCGGAAATGGCACATTTTTCCGTCGGAGCAGCCTTCTCATTGCACACATAATGGAATTCCGCATAGGATTCATAACACTTGGAATCT
>JAFQIQ010000240.1 GCA_017397445.1 Lachnospira sp. | reverse complement strand
GCCTCTATGTTATGAACAGCTCGATAACTCCCATTTTTACGCTACCTTCATTATATCCTTAGGCTCCAATCTACACAATAAAAAAGCCCCGATAAATCGGGGCTTTTGAAATAATTCGATATTTGATTATCTCTTTGTTAACGCTTGGATAGCTTGAAAAGCCCGAAAACAAGGGATTCCTTACATCAAATGTTGCATACGTGTTTTACATGGTAGACCACTCAGGGCGTCCTACGACTTCTCTGTACTTACAATCCGCATATAGTCTTAATTGAAAGGAGCTACTTATGACTAAAATAATTTTTGCAATGTATAACCCTGAAACCGACTGCGTTGAGGTCAGCCTCAACAATGAAATCCATGTCTCTTTTAACTGTCAAAAATGCAATGCTTCCGTTCGTCTGAACGAGCCTTCTGATATTGCTTATCTTACAAGGCTTGCCAGAGAAGAACCAGGGCTGTATGCAAAATTGGCTTCCAGAGATGGTGGCTTGCAAGGGTATGCTGAGGCGATGGGGGAGTTTAATTAAGATTTCCTAAAACATCTGTTTTCCTAACTCTGAAATAGTATATACTGTGTTTCCACCTTCTCTACTTTTTGTTAAGTAATAATACTCTTCCTCTAATTTTTTCGTCATCCATCCTATTTTTTGTGATGTAACATCTAGTTCTAATGCCATTTCCCTTGCTGTCACACGTCCACCTTTTATTATTGCCAACCTCATAAAAGCATACTGTTCTCTCTCAAGCAAATTTCCTCTTTTTTCTATTTCTTCAATCTCATCCTTAAAACTCTCAGATATTCTCTTCTTGACAACAACACTACTTCTTGCACCACATTCAAGACAATTCATATTATGTCTTTTTAAAAATTCCAGATCATCCTCTGTATATATATATCCACAAGAATTACATACTATTTCATTTGTCTCTTTCAAAAACTGCATAACTAGATTATTAAAATTAAAAGGTGATTCTATAAAATAAGTTCTTGCATCATTCCCCTCTGGCTTACCCCAGCGTATATTCTCATTTAAGCATAACCCATAATTCAACGCATATATTGACACCTTTTCTCCATTTTTGCTCGACATCTCGTTATATTTATTAACAAAATAATTGAGTTCTAGTGTCCCCATAATGTGTTCTATTTTCTTAGATATATAAAAATGACTTGTATAAGGATTTGTCCTTTCTTTATCGAATATTTTTGCAGGATATTTATTTGTTCTTATACTTGTTTTAATCTCCTTTTGTCGCTCTATAATACTTATCAATAAGGCGTGAAGATGAAAAATTTCTACTCTTTCATCATATGTCATTTGTGCCGATTTGCCTTCTTCGAAAAACAGTGCTAATCGTTCATTATAAAATCTCTTGGCAGCTTCATTTAATGTATTTATATTTATCTTTTCATTTCTTGAGATTGAATAATCTTGTGCATAATCTAATATCAATCCCAGATGACGAACCACATTAAGTGTCATCCTAAACAAATATGTACAATATTCTTCAACACTCACCTTTTCTGTATCAAAATAATAGCTCATTTCATGATTAGTAAAAACTTTTAATCTATTTTCAATTATTCTTTTTGTATAATTTACGGCAGCCATCTCCATGTCGGTTCTTTTATCATTTACATAGAGTTGATAATAATCTAAATATCTTATGTCGATCTTTTGTCTATCCAACTCTCCCAACTCCACTCTTCCCGGATATGCTGATATTTTTAATTTTATATAATTATCTGATGTATTATTTAAGTCATAACTTCCTTTGACTTCTCCAATCTTTTCTTGGATATCTCCAAGTATTGAGGGCTTTTTGTAAAATTCGTATTTTGTTTTGAATTATCTCTTTGAGAATTTTTATTAACGCTTGGAGAAGTGCAATATACCGAAAATACGGCATTCTTTCATTCTTTTGTTCCCTACCTGTTCCTTACGGAGAACTGCCCAGGGCTCTCCAGGACTATGGTAGACAAAGGTACAAACTGAAAGTTTACTTATTAAAAGTAGAATATGCATCTACCTTAGTTACACTAGCAGCATGTACATAAATATCCATATAATGTACACCTTCCTTTTCATATTCATGTTCAAAACAACTGATAATATCATCACTTATTTTATCTTTAAAATTATTTGCTTGTAAAAAATCCATGATACATTTATATCCCGTTGGAATTCTCTCAAACGGTCTAATCATTGGTTCTGTCACGGTAATCACCGCATACTCTGCTTCCTTGCTCTCGGCATATTCTACCCCTGAACAATTAGTCTGAAATTCTTCAGGCAATACATAAGCAGCAACATATCCATGAAGTCCAAATCTACTCTGTAATTCTTGAGATACAAAAGGAAAATCCCATCCAATCAGTTTTGCTTTAGGTTCTGCCGCTAGCAAACCGCTTACTTTGCCCCAATTTCTCATATAATTTTGCACATCAGATTCTGGATTAGGAGAAATCATTACATACCTTGCCATTTTGAAGGCAGGCACTTTTCTAATTTTAACCTCTGAATAAATTTCATTCTTGGAAGACATATTCTCCCTAACCAATTCATCCAATTTACATGAAAACGCCGAACATATTTCTACCAGTTTGCTAAGCTCTGGGGTAACTTCATCTGATTCCCATCTTGAAACAGTCTGTCTTGTAACATCCATTTTCTCTGCAAATTGTTCCTGTGTTAGTTTGTTTATTTTGCGTAAATACTGTATGTTAGTTCCTAAACTCATAAATCTATCTCCAATCTAGTTTTAATAAATTTTATCGGCCAATAAATGATTACAAAATCTCTCTTGTACTCATTTATCATTATGCCACATAGTATTTTGCAATAAAACCAACCAGAATACGCTTTTTGGCATAATCATGTAACACAGACTTTACATTTGCACTTTATTACTATATAAAACAATGCGTAAAATTCAAATTTCTTGAAGTGATTATAACATAAATTTACTATGTAGTGAAGTAAATCTCGTTGTCTCAACACACGGTAATATTACTTCATAAATTCATACAGACGGTACATTTTTTTAGAAATCTTTCCTCCGAAAACCAGTTTAAAAATAGTTCTCTCCACACCTTTTAACTGATTAATTAAAGCTGGTGGAGTCATTTCATGCTCTGTTACAAAAGATAATCCTGTGTTTTGAGTAAGCAGGTCAGGCTCATCCAGGCCATACACAACAGATACCCCCACGTCATTTATAGGGTTTTTGTATTTTGAGGCTTTGGCTGCGAAGGAAGTGTAACAATCCATCAAAATATTGGCTTGATTAAAGTGTTGGCATATGATTTTTAATAAAGATTCCAATTCTTGAAAAGTAAAATACATACTCACGCCTTCCATAAGTATTATGGCGTTTTTGTTGGAAGGGAGGCTGTTAATCCAGCTTTCGTCACGAACATCGGATGCAATCATATGATAGTATTCCGATTCTGAAAAGTAGCGTTTACGCTCTTTAATTACATCAGGAAAATCCACATCATACCAGTGACGATGTTGTGCGCCTACACGCTCTATACGACTATCCATTCCACACCCGATATGAATTATCACAGAATCCTTTGAATTGTTTATGTGTCTTTTTGCCCAGTTGTCAAAAACGGCAGAGCGCATTCCCATATAATATGCGAGCCATTTAGACTTGGATTTTCCTTTTAGCTCAAAGCCTTCTGCAGACCATATATCTTCGGCTTTTTTATCATGAAGGATAATTCCTTTTCGACTTACATAGGCCTTGCCGTACAATGGAATATATAAAGTTTTATTTACGTTGTTCATATATCCTCCTGCAATTTACGAGTTTCTATATGTTACATAATACGACAGCAAAAAAAGTGTGTCAATAAATCCCATATAAATGCAGATAATATACACTGACAAAAAATACAATAAAAATACAAAAAAGTTATTGACTCTGACCTTGCGTCACACTTTACAATACAGTTAAGTGTTAAACACACATGACACATTCCGCTATATTATAATATTTTATGTTGATGCCCCCGGAGATTATCTTTGGGGGCATTGCATTTGTATAAATGTTAATACAGGTATATGTGGAATGTTTACAAAAAACTATTTGGAATATTAAGGAAAATACAACAAAAATACAAAAACAATGTTGACTCTGACCTTGTGTCACACTTTACAATTTAGGTATAGAGTTGGCGGTGGCCAATACATTATGATTAATTTGGAGGATATTATGAGAAGAAGTACTAAGAGATTAGTAAGTTGCATTATGTGTGCTGTTATGCTTATAGTAGCATGCGTAGGTAGTGTTGCTATGTTCGGTGCTAATGAGGCTAATGCCGCAGAGCAGGCAACAGTATGGGTAGTTGGTGATTCAACTGTAAGCAGTTTTACAGACAATTACTATTATCCAAGATACGGCTGGGGTACACAGCTTTACAATTATTTTGATGAAACATTAAAGGTTGAGAATTTGGCTCTTTCAGGAAGAAGTTCAAAGAGTTTCCGTTCAGAGGCTAATTACACAACGCTTATGAATGGTATGACAAGCGGTGACTACCTTTTAATCGGTTTTGGTCATAACGATGAGAAGGAAGAGGCAGACCGTTACACAGAGCCGAAGGGTGATTATAAGACAGAGGGTTCATTCGCTCATTCACTTTATACATATTACATTAAGCCGGCACAGGATAAGGGTGTAACAGTAGTTCTTTGTACACCAATCGTTAGAAGAACGACTTCAGGTACATGGTCTAACAATGATGTTCATATCACATCTAATGGTGATTATGCTGAGTCTATTAGAACACTTGGTAAGACACTTAACATTCCGGTTGTTGATATGACAGCAAAGACAAAGGCTTTATATGATGAGTTAGGTGTTGATGAGACAGTTAATCTTCATGCTTGGTTATCATCAAAGAATACAAGCGTTGATAATACTCACACTAATATCTGGGGTGCTAAGTATAACGCATGGATGATTACACAGGAGATGAAGGCACAGAATGTAGCTGGTATTGCAGAACACATTACTACAGCAGCAGCTCCTACAAAGGCTGATACATTAGTATCTAACCCTGATTATAAGGAGGTTCCATATTCTCCGGTAACAGGCGATAGTGCTAATTGGGAAAAAGTAGGTATCTGGAAGCCTACAGTATTTGGTGATGTTGGTGGTACACCTTCTCCAAATAATCATACACTTGAGAAGGATGCAGATGGTAATATCCATATGGCAGTAGCTAATAATAAGGGTAAGATTGCATCTACTGTAGATGGTATTGGTATGTACTACTACAAGCTTCCTGCTGATAAGACATTTACACTTACAGCAACTATGACAGTTAAGGCATTTGATAATAATAATCAGGTTGCTTTCGGTCTTATGGCAAGAGATGCTGTATGGCTTGATACTAATTCAAAAGATTCATTAGGTGATTATGTTGCAGCAGGTACAATTAACCTTAAGAATGGTGGTTGGAACTGTTTTGCTAGAAAGAATGGTACTCTTACACAGGGTGGTGCCCTTGCTAATCCTATTAAGGCAGGAGACACACTTGATCTTAAGATTGTTGGTACTGAGGATGGATATGCTTGTACTATGGGCAATGAAGAGACAATCTCAGGCGGATTTGACTTCAAGCTTACAGCTATTGACTCAGAGTATGTTTATGTAGGTATGTTTGTTTCACGTAATTGTGATGTAACATTCGCTAATGTAAAGCTTATGGTTGACGGACAGGAAGTTGACGAGAACACAGTATTTGAAACTCCATCAACAGGTGATGACGAGAAGGAGACAGGTTCAGGTAGTGAGAACGAGTCAGAGTCAGCAACAGGTAGTGAGGATGAGTCAGAGTCAGCAACAGGTAGTGAGAACGAATCAGAGTCAGCGTCAGGCAGTGAGAATGAGTCAGAATCAGCAAGTTCATCTGAGGGTGGTGAAGGCTCTACAGGTAGTCAGGCCGGAGGTTCAGGCTCAGGTTCAGGTTCAGGTTCAGAGAATGAGAGTCCTGGAACAGGTGACAATACTAACGTATGGTTGTTTGTAGTTGCTCTTATTGTAGCAGCAGGTGTTGCATGCATTTGCGTATACAACAAGTACGAAGTAACAGAGGAATAATAAGTAATAAAATAGGAGTCCCTGATACACTGAGTGTATCAAGGGCTCCATTATTTTTGAGATAAGATGCTAAATCTCTTTCCTTTGTATATAAGAAATGAGTTTCCGGTTATTCATATTATTTCTCCGTTCATATATAATAAAAAAGACCCGTAACATGAGTTACGAGCCTTTACTAGGTTATCAATCCTTTAATGGTACACCATTAGCATCTACGTTAATCTTGCCCATGAGAATCATAATACCCTCGATGAATCCCCAAAGACCACCGATACCGCATGTTAGAACTGAAACAATAATCTGGATAACAGCCTTCTTTGTGTTACCAAGGTAGAAATTGTGAATACCGTAAGCACCTAAGAAGATACCCAAAAGACCTGCTACCATTTTAGACTTCTGATTTTCCATAGTGTTCTCCCTTCTATTATGTAAAAATCTATAACAATATTTTAACATATTTGTAACAATTGTCAACGAAAGGTGTCGCATTTTGTCGGAATATATTGTACTTTACAAGGTACAAGAAATGCAGGTAATATCACGCGTACAAATTGACGACAGTGTTTGTGGAATGTTATAATATAAAAAGATGATTATTAAGTTTCGGAAGGTAGTGAAATAATGAATTTATCGCAGAAGTTAATAGATATTGCGGAGTCTATGAGAGGAGTTATAACTAAGATAATACCAATGCCCGTTCTTAGAAAGGCCAAAGATATGCTTATTGAGAGCAGTATAAAGAAAACTCTTAAAGAAAGTCATATTGAACCTTATGTGCGGGGCAGGTATAAAGAAGGAATCAATCTTATAGGCGGAATACGCTCAGAGATGGGATTGGGTCAAAGTAGCCGACTTGTAGCGGCGCAGATTGACAACACAGGTATTGAATATACTATAAAGCACTATATGCCAGATTTTGGAACCTTAAGAAACGGAGATCATACCTGGGAGCATAAGATATCAGACAAACTGGTTTATGACATTAATATATTCCATGTGCAGCCTATGGATATGGGGTATGCCTTGGGGGAATTTGGTAATGAGGCGTGGAATTACAGATATAACATTGGTTTTTGGTTGTGGGAACTTGAAGAATTTCCTAAAGAATGGAAGAAGTATATTCCTTTGGTTGACGAGATATGGACACCGTCAGAATTTGTGAGTAATTGTATGAGGAAAGTTACGGACAAGCCGGTTACTACAGTGCCATATTGTGTCACTGCACCTACTGATTCTAAGTATGACAGGGACTATTTTAAGTTACCGAAGGACAAGTTTTTGTTTCTTGCCATGTATGATACAAACAGTACTATGGAGAGAAAGAATCCGGAAGGTGCAGTTATGGCGTTTAAGAAAGCATTTGCACCGGATGACGACAGAGTAGGACTTGTGTTAAAGATGAATAATCCGCGAAAAGAGCATATAGAAAAGCTGGAAGCTATGATTGGGGATTATAAGAATATCTATTATATTAATGAAGTGATGGACAAGATAGTTGTTAATAGTCTTATAGCCTGCGTGGATGTATTTGTTTCGTTACATAGGGCAGAAGGGTTCGGACTGGTTATGGCAGAGGCTATGCTTAATGACACAGTGTGTGTTACTACGAATTGGTCAGCAAACACGGAGTTTATGAATGAGGAAGTAGCCTGTATGGTGGATTACACATTTTCTGTGTTACAAAAGACAAGTGAACCGTATAAAAAGGGTTCGCGATGGGCGGAGCCTAATATAGACACTGCCGCCGGATATATGAAGCGTCTGGTAAGTGATAAGGTGTACTATGATGATATGGCTGTAAAAGCACGGGCGTATGTTGGTGAAAAGCTTGGAATGGAAGCTGCGTCTAAGAGAGTGCAGGAGCGTATTGAGCAGATTAGAAGGGAGCTAAGATGAGACTTACAACACTTTGCTATATAGAGAAGGATGACAAGTATCTTATGTTGCATCGCGTCAAGAAAGAGGTTGATGTCAATAAGGATAAATGGATTGGTGTAGGGGGAGGCTTTGAAAAAGATGAAACACCGGAGGAGTGTTTGCTTAGAGAGGTTAAGGAAGAAACCGGTCTCATTCTTACGAAGTATGCTTACAGAGGATTGGTAACATTTATTTCCAACGAGTGGGAAACTGAGTATATGCATCTTTTTACTGCAACTGAGTATACAGGCGATATTGGGTCATGTGATGAAGGAGAGCTTGTATGGGTGCCTAAGTCAGAGATTAATAAACTTAACATCTGGGAAGGGGATAAGGCATTTTTTCAATTGCTTGCCACAACAGACAGATTCTTTACGTTGAAATTGCGTTATGAAGGCGATAAGCTGGTTGAAAATGAAGCGGTGATATATTGATTAAAAACGGGAGAAGCACTCAGCTTCTCCCGTAAGTTTTGAATATCAGTTAATGAATTCAATGGTATTATAATTACTTAATAATCTTGATTCCGCCAATGATTGGAAGTGGCTTCTCTGTTCCCTGAACAGCACTAACCAATCCGAGAATCCAGAATACGAAAAGAGCGATACCTGCAACACTACCAGCAATACCGATAATGATATTAACGATAGGAATAAATGCACCTACACCGATAATAATACCCAAAGCAAACTCTGCGATAATAAGTACTAAGCTCTGGTTGATGTGGAACTTGCTGTTCTCCTTATCACCTGCTAAAAATGCAATGAGCAAACCAATCCATGAAAGATATGCAACGATATCAGTTGTCTTCTTGTCCATTAGAAATGACCTCCTAAAATATAAAAATTTCATAAACTAGTATAAGACATAATTTTACAAAATGCAACATTTTAAGTTAATAAAATTGTAATATATGTGTAACATTTTTAGGTTTACACATATTTTTGTAAAAGTGTTACAAAAATGTTGAAAATTCAAGAATAATATTTTATAATTAGGATAGTTTATTATACGCCGTTATGGCATTATTAGTATATATTCATACAAGGGGGTTGCTTTATGAGATTAATTACAAGATCAGATTTTGACGGACTCGCATGCGGAGCATTACTTAAAGAGGCCGGAATTATTGACAGTTGGAAGTTTGCCCATCCGAAGGATTTGCAGGATGGACTTGTAGAGGTCAACGAGAATGATTGTCTGGCTAACGTACCATATGTTCCGGGTTGTGGTTTGTGGTTTGATCATCATTCAAGTGAACATGAACGTAATGAACTTGCCGGAAAGTACAAGGGTGAAAGTCGTATTACTCCTTCATGTGCACGTATTATATATGAATATTATGGTGGAAAAGAGCGTTTTCCTCAGTTTGATGATATGATGGAAGCGGTAGATAAGGTAGATTCAGGTAATCTTACAATAGACGAAGTTATGAACCCTAAGGGTTGGATTCTTATCGGTTTCCTCATGGACCCTAGAACAGGTCTTGGAAGATGGAGAGAATTTACTATATCTAACTATCAGTTGATGGAGAAGCTTATGGATGCTTGCCGTACTATGACAACAGCAGAGATTCTCGAGTTGAGTGATGTTAAGGAGAGAATAGCTGTTTATAATGAGCAGACAGAGAAGTTTAAGGAGATGGTTAGAAAGTATACTCGAGTGGAGGGGAATGTTATCATATCTGATTTAAGAGGTGTAGATCCAATCTATACAGGAAACAGATTTATGATATATAGTATGTATCCGGAACAGAACATATCGGCTTGGATAGTTAGTGGACGTGGCGGTGCAGGCTGTTCAGCGGCTGTCGGTTACAGTATTCTTAACAGAACAAGTGATGTGAATGTTGGAAGTCTTATGCTTAAGTACAACGGTGGTGGACATAAGGCAGTAGGTACATGCCAGTTCTCTAACGATAATATGGAGACTGGATTACCAAAGATGCTAGAAGAACTTTGCGAGCTGGCTAATAAGTAGTTGTTGTTTTGTAATGCCATATATGGCAAATAATGGGAGGAATTATGAAAAAGGTATTATTGTTCTTAGTTGTAGCAGTAGCGTTGGTTTGTGGCGGTTTTTATCTGCTCGTAGGTGATCCGGAAGTGTTTTATAACAATCAGAAGATGGATTCAGCTATGTTGCATGCAGAAATCGGTAAAAAGATTACATTGGATCAGATTACTATGTTTGAATGGGATGAGATGTACTCATTTAAGCATACTATGACGAAGTCAGAGATTGAACAGGTTCTCGGATTTGAGAGTGCTGCGATTAAGGAGCCTACAGGAGATACATTTATTCAGGTGGTCTTTGTGAAGGAGGGTAAAGTAGTGTGCAATCTTAGCGGAGTATACACCTCACTTGGCTACAATGTCATATTTAATGACCCTGTACCTGAATATCATAAAATCCTTAATTCAGACAAGGTTGAGTTTGAGGTGAAGGATATTGAGAATGTTATCCGCTTCATACAAGTTGATAAAGGAATAATAGTACCACCAGATAAGCAGATGGGAATTTATTAAGTAGTATAATGGCCGCCGGTTAATCCGGCGGCCTTGTTATTCTGTCATAAGATGTAAGATGCGTATTTCATCGTCACAGTGTGGGTTTACCAAATAAGCCTCACAAACTTCTCTTAAAACCTGCTTGAACACAGGTGGAGTCGAAGGTTTTTCCAATAAATAGGAAAAAAGTTCGAATATAACAGGAGAGCGTTTGATTTTATCGTGGAAACGGGTTTTATCAGGTGTAACCCTTACTCCGTGGCTTGGAGAATAGTGACATATATCTAATATATGAGTGTGATTCTCTTTAGCTAATCCCCAGGCAACCCATTGGCACAAATCATCGCTGTCTACATGGGTTTTATCTAATAGCTCCAGTATATTTCTATATACATAGAATGCAAAGCGTTCACCTAAAAGATGCTCTTCTTTTTCAACCAATATGTAGGAAAGAAGCATTGAATCATAAAGGCGGAAAGCCTTTTGCAGTGGTTCTAACAAGTCAATTTTATAAATCCTTTCTTCAATAGGAAATGTGCCAACATTGTCAAACATACATCCGTATGCAATTACAAGATATATAAAGGCGTATTGCGGGCATCGTCCCACTGTGTCAACTGTATCACTGACCGGCTGTTTTATCCTTTTGTCGAAAGCATCTGCTATCGCTTTAATATAATCGGGATTATACTGGTTGTTTAGGAATTCATCCCTGGTAAAATACTTTTTCCAGTTTTCCGGATAGTAACGATTAGCCAGCATATTTTCCAGTTCATCCATATGAAATAACTTTCGTTGGGCTATTTCCTTTTCTTTGGAAGTGTTATCAATTAATTCAAGAAATGCCACATCTTTAAGTCGCTGAGCCTCTTTTTGTAGATTTGCCTCCCGGATAGCCTTTTGGTTAACTAATTCCTGTTCCATCTGAAGATAATCTTCGTGTGCATCATTTTTTATGGTTTCCAGTATCTCAGAGGCAGTTTTTTTAGGTGTAACTTGTTTGACAACGGGAGTGTCGCTGCTTTGATGCATATCAGGATACTTAAGAATAGAGGAAAGCACACTCTTGTAAGCTTTGTGAAGTTTTTGAAATTCATCAGGGTGTGTTTCTGGGTGATATATTTTACTCTTTTCAGAATATGCTTTTTTAATTATATTCAAATCACTGGTGGGCGATATGCCTAATATATCCCAATTACTCATTATTCTACTCCTTGTCATCCATATCCGAATCGTTTGAATCGATATTACTGTATTCCTTAGTCAGGCGTTCAACTTTCATATCGGAAAGCATTCCGCTTATGATATCGTTATCCTCAAAATGATTACGATTTATAAGTATTTCTAATTGAAGAAGTTGTTGTAACACATATTTTTTTGCTCGGGCAATATTAATAATGTCATTATTTTCAAGAGCTGTTGCAAAATGTCGTATTACAGTTATTATACGCTGCTTGTTTTCTTCATCAGCCTGTGCGTGGAGTCTTTGAGCCCATGCCATAATGCTTCGGTTTTCCTCTTTATCTTTTTCAAGCACCATTTCATTGTTCATGGCAGCACGCTTTGTGGCAACTTCTTCTTCCGTTAATTGTGAGTTTTTGCTAAGAATAGTAGTTTCTAATTTGTTAGGTCCATAGAGATCCTTAGCACGTACTTCCAGTAATCCGTTAATATCATAAGAAAAAGTTACTTCTACTAATGTATCGCCGTTCTCATTAGGGCAGACATCCAGAGAGAATGTACCAAGAGAAAGATTGCTCTTGGCATGCATTTCTTCACCCTGGAAAATCTCAAAATCAATCCTTTTTTGAAAAGGAACAAGTCCCGCATATATAGAGGACTTTGAGGTTGGGAGAATGGTGTTTTTAGGTATTATTACACTCATATAAAAATGTGTATGCTCTTTATTGCTTGTACCTACTCCAAGAGAGAATGGACAAACATCAGTCATGACAATATCACTTATTTCGCCTTCACGTTTAATAATTCCGGTAAGGACACCGGTTCCGTAGCCTACATAGTAATCTATATCATCATCTGCAGTTATTGTACGATGGAAAAGTGCAGACAGATAACGCTGAACAAGAGGCATCTTGCAACTTCCGCCAACAAGTATGATATCAACAATTCTGTCAGTTGTTATCTTTGCACCATTAATGGCATCGTTAATAATTGCTTTTATTTTGCTCAAGACTTCAGCAGTGGCTTGCAACAGTTCTTCATTAGTATAGATATGTTCATAGCTTTTGTTGTTAATCAGAATGTGCATTGTTGCAGAATCTGCTGTTGAAAGCGTTTTTTTAACATTCTCCGCTGCCCATAGAATGCTTTGTCTGGTTACATTGCTAAGTTGGCTGAAAGTCAAACCGCATTTACTACAAAAGTCCAGTGCTATGGCATGGTCAAAGTCCTTACCGCCTAACTGGTTATCGCCTGAAACGGCAATAATTTCTATTATGTTTTCAAAGCAATCAACAACAGAAATATCCAGAGTTCCACCGCCAAAATCCACCACAAGGTAGATACCGTCCATACCTTCGTTGCCCTTCTTCCACTGACTGTATAGAACAGCTGCAGAAGGCTCGTTGATTAATCGCTTGACTGAAATACCTGCGATTTGAGCGGCACGCTTGGTTGCTTCTCTTTGATTGTCATCAAAATAAGCCGGTACCGAAATAACTGCCTCTGTAACCGGTTCACCAAGTTGTTCTGATGCGTCGCTAATCATTTTTCTTAATAAAAAAGCGGAAAGATCTTCTGATGAAAATGCTTTGTCTCCCAGATTGTATATAGTTTCAGTTCCCATAGTACGCTTAAATTCAGCAGCAGTTAAATCAGGATGAGAGACACGTCGTTGCCTGGCAACTTCGCCTACAAGTACATTGCCATCATCATTAAGGCCTACAACACTTGGCGTCATAAGATTGCCAAGACTGTTTTTTAGTAATTCGACCTTTCCGCCTTTCCATACAGAAACAAGACTGTTTGTTGTTCCTAAATCAATTCCTACAAGTGCCATGTTAATATCCTCCCATTTAATATATGATTATACACGCAGTATATCTAATGTGTGAGCGCCGGCTCCGATTAAATCAGGACGTTCACAGGTTGACATATGATATTTGATAAACCAGTCAAATTCCTCGTCGCTTAACTGATTAAGAAATGGGCGCATATAATTGGCAGCACCATCCGGCGAGATTATCTGAAGTCTTGTAAGACCGGCGGCTTCGTTAAGTGCATCAATATCCTCCAGTCGCATATAGTCATATAAATTTTCTTTGGCAGAGATGGTTTGGAAACTTTCGTCAAGTCTGCCTGTTTCAACACATTCCAGAATATGTCTTTCTTTAAATGCATATGTAATAACACTGTATTCGTTCATGCAGTAGGCTACCAGTATCGCTCCACCAGGTTTGGTTACACGCTTCGCTTCGTTTAAAGCTTTTAACTTGTCCTCAAAACCGAAAAGATGATACATTGGTCCAAAGAGCAATGTAAGGTCAAATGTGTTATCATCGAAACGCTTTAGTTTCAATGCATTGCCCTGATAAGCTTTGACGGAGCTGTTCTTGGATTTAAGTATACCTAAGTTATGTTTAACCAGTTCTACAGCAGTTACATCATAACCTTCTTCTGCAAGGGCAACACTGTAGCGCCCGGTTCCTGCACCTATGTCAAGAATATTTATTGCATCATTGTTTGCAGAAAGTGTATTCTTTAACTCATCCAAATACTTGTGTATATATTTCATAGAAGTTTGGAATTCTACCTGTCCATGTCGTGAATTGAGGCGTTTCTCCTCATTGAATTTGTTGTAGTATGCTTCTATTTCATTCATGTAAATATCCATCCTTTAATTATAAATCGTGCGTAACGCACTAATCTTAATTTTATACTATAATTATTATTATGGCAAATGTTACATAAGAAAAGTATTTAGAAAAAATTCTAAATAGTCGTTGCGATGTGTAATGCAATGTGATATTATCTATTTAGAAGAATTTCTAAATACTGCTGTGGGAGGTGAGAGTCATAGGATTCGCTGAAACATTTAAAGCACTGGCGGACCCGGTAAGACGGGAGATATTGCAGTTGCTGAAGACGGGGCGGATGTCGGCAGGAGATATAGGCAGCAGGTTTGATATGACCGGTGCAACCATCTCGTACCATCTTAGTATATTAAAGAAGGCTGATTTGGTGGTGGAGAGTAAAGAGAAGAATTTTGTCTATTACGAGCTGAATACTTCCGTGGTGGAAGAGGTTATGTTGTGGCTCTCAGAACTTTCGGATAAGAAGGAGGACTGATTATGGTTAGTGTAGCGTCTTTTGTAACAATGTTAATTACTTTATTGATTAGTTTGGTATTGCCGTTGGCGGTTTATATATTCTACGGCATTAAGAATAAGGGGAAAGGTGTGTGGCTTGCATGGGTGCTTGGAGCGGCAGGGTTCTTTGTGTTACAGATAATTATAAGAATGCCGATTCTAAGCTTGGTGCAGATGATACCTGGATTCGCAGATTTTGTGGCGAATAATTACCTCATATATTGTGGAGTGCTTGCTTTGACGGCTGCAGGATTTGAACTTGTGGCAAGATTAGTGGTTGCGAAGATTATGAGCAAGGACCTTACATATGAAAAGGGATTTGCAGCAGGACTCGGACATGGTGGAATTGAAGCAATATTTATTGTTGGAATGACTTATGTAAACAACATTTTGTACAGTATTATGGTTAATATTGGTCTGTTTGACAAGATGATAGATGAAACTGCGGCAGCAGGTGTGGATACATCAGCTTTTGCTATGGTAAAGGAGCAGCTGATAAACACAGACAGCCTGATTTTTCTGCTGGGAGGTTATGAAAGACTGCTGACTATGATATTTCACTTGGCCATGTCGCTTCTTATATGCTATTGTTGGAAAAAGGGTAAAGTGGTTAAAGGTGCGGTTGTCTGCCTGTTAGCTCATGCATTTGTGGATTTTACAGCGCCTGTTATAAGTGGTATGGCAACAGATTATCTGGGCAATGTTTTGTCTCAGACTACAGCGTATATAATTATTTATGGGATTTTAACTGTGGTTGCAATTGCCTGTGTGATTCTTATTAAGGTTATAAGAGATAAGTGGAAAATGACAGATGCCGTTGTGTAAATGTGGTGGCGGAATAGGAGTTGTTATGATTAAGAAAAGTAAGTTGTTGATAGTAATTACATCATTAGTGACATTATTACCTATATTGGTTGGACTGATACTGTGGAACGAGTTGCCAAGTCAGGTGGCAACACATTTTGGAGTTGATGGGCAGCCGGATGGCTGGAGTTCCAAAACCATGGCAGTATTCTTCCTGCCGATACTTATTCTGATTATTCACTGGCTCTGTGCATTTATAACAGGCCTTGATCCTAAGAAAAATAATATAAGCAGAAAGGTATACGCGGCAGTACTCTGGATATGTCCTATAGTTTCGGTAATTGTAGGTTTTTTAATATATTCACCTTATCTTGGACTTGAGATAAATGCTTTATTTGCAGTTCACGTGTTGCTTGCAATTATGTTTATTGTATTAGGAAATTATATGCCAAAATGCAAGCAGAATTATACCATCGGTTACAAAATATCATGGACTCTTGAGGATGAAGATAATTGGAACAAAACACATCGCTTTGCGGGAATGTTGTGGGTTATCGGTGGATTAGTGCTTCTGGCGAACCTCTTTTTGTTAAATCTTGTAATTACAGTTGTGGTTTTGATAGTACTTAGTATTGCACCGATAGTGTATTCAGGTGTATATTATGCAAGAAAGAAGAAATAACAGACTGAGAGGTTAGGGAATATGGATTTTGCACCATTCGCTTGTATTGTGTTGGGGATAATCTTTTTAATAAGGCTGCTTATTAACATACCACGATATGAAAAAGGCGTCGGAGTATGTACCGGACATGGAAGCGACATATATGAAGAGTATAAGTACGAATACAAAGGAGTCAGTTATACTGAAAATGGGTGGCGTCCTGGATTTTATCAGAAAGAAGGTAAAGAATACCCAATCTGGATTAATAAATCCAATCCGCGAAAAATTATAACCCGAAATGACTGGTGGTTTTCGTGTATTATGATACTGATGGGGTGTGTAGCCATATGGATTCAGCTTGATTATTATTATAACTAGCAGAAATGTGATATATGCAAATTTACAAAGAAAAAATAAAAAATGTGTTGACAATGTGTTCAATACGTGATAATATATCTACTGTTGACGCGATAATGCATCAGCAGTAGATATATATGCGCGAGTGGCTCAGTGGTGGAGCACCTCCTTGCCAAGGAGGGGGTCG
>JAFQIQ010000239.1 GCA_017397445.1 Lachnospira sp. | reverse complement strand
CGGGGATTGTAGTGCTGTTTTGCTATATATGTACAGGAAAGATAAAGCATTTTTCGCCGATTGATGCTATTAGAAACGGTGAAAATGGGGAGCGTTTTAGGAGAAAGAGTATTATTACACTTGGAAAGAGTAGGGTTAAACCGATGCTCTTTATGGCGGTTAATGATATATTAAGTGATATCAGAAGATATATTGCTATGATTGTGATATTTACATTGGGGCTACTTCTTATAATAATACCAGCTAATTCAATCAATACATTAGAGTCAGATCGTATAATAGAGTGGTTTAATATGGCGTATTGTGACCATGCGGTTGCTGCAAATGTGGTATCTATAAATGCAACAAAAGACAATAAAAAAGACCTTATGGAGCAGATTGTTAATATAGAGAAACTGCTTGAAAAGAATGATATTGACGCAAATGTTTTTCAGGAGACCATGTTTCGTGTCAATGTTTTACATAATGATAAGAAGGCATCTTCGGCAGCATTTATAAGTCTTGGAGAGATAACAGCTGATGATTACGTGTATATAGAAGGAACTGCACCGGAAAGAAAAGGTGAAGTGGCACTTACTAAGATGACTGCTGATACAGTAGGGGCGCATATAGGTGACACAATTAAGATAACATTGGGAGAAGAAACTAAAGAATATATAGTAACAGCTCTTTTTCAGTCTATGAATAATATGGGAGAGGGTGTGCGATTCTATCAGGAAGAGGAAGTTGATTATAAGTATCTTGCCGGATATATGTGTATTCAGATAAAGTACAATGATAATCCAACAAAGGAAGAGATTGCTGACAGAACAGAACTATTATCTTCGCTAGAGGATAGTGAAGTGTATACAGCCACAGAATATATCAAAGCTATGATAGGTGATATATCGGGTACGTTGGACGGTGTAAGGAAACTCATATTAGTAGTGGTTATTGCCATTAACGCACTTGTTACAGTGCTTATGGTTAAGAGCTTCATCACTAAAGAAAAGGGCGAGATTGCTATGCTAAAGGCTACAGGCTTTAGCAACGGTGCGATTATGGCATGGCAGACTTTAAGAATTGGTGCGGTTTTGGTTATAGCATCACTTGTGGCAGTGTTGCTGTCAACACCATTGTCGCAGCTAACGTGTGGCCCGATATTTAAGATGATGGGCGCAAGCAGTATAGAGTTTGCTATTAAACCATTGGAGGTGTTTCTGTTCTATCCGGTGTTGATACTTTGCGTCACATCAGGCAGTGCATTACTTTCAGCGTTGCAGATAAGAAGAATTAAAGCCAGTGACACAGCCGGTATAGAATAAAGAATAGATGACAGATTGGAGAATAATTATGAGCAATATATTAGAGGTTAAAGATCTTTGTAAAACATACATAGTTAATAAGCGTCAGAACAATGTCTTAAAAAATGTGAATTTGGCCGTTTCAGAAGGAGAAATGGTTGCCGTTATGGGACCGTCAGGTTCAGGAAAGTCCACACTTCTTTATGCGGTTTCCGGTATGGATAGTATTACTGCCGGAAGTGTGAACTTCGGCGGCAAGGATATATCAAAGCTTTCTGACAAAGAACTTGCTAAGTTAAGACTTGATGAGATGGGATTTATATTTCAGCAAATGTATATGTTGAAAAATCTCACGGTGCTTGATAATATTATCTTACCGGCTTGTCAGTCTGATAAGAATAATGAAAGCAGAAAAGAGACTGTAGAGCGCGGTCAGGAACTTTTAAGAAAGCTTGGAATAATTGATATAGCAGACAATGATATCAATGAGGTTTCAGGTGGTCAGTTACAGCGTGCCTGCATATGCAGAAGTATGATTAATAAGCCTAAGATGATATTTGCAGATGAGCCGACAGGTGCACTTAACAGAGCGTCATCAGACGGAGTTATGGAAGAGCTTTTAAAGATTAATGCTGAAGGGACCACTATTATGTTAGTTACTCACGATGCTAAGGTTGCGGCAAAATGCACAAGAGTTATGTATATAGAAGACGGTAACATCAAGGGCGAGTATGATTTGGGCAGATATACTGATGAAACAAAGCTGCGTGAGCGCGAAAGAATCATAAGTAACTGGCTGATGGAGATGGGCTGGTAGGAGGATTACGGTGAAAAAAACATTAAAGAGAGCGATTATTATTACAGTTATGGCTATGATAAGTGTGGTGGCACTGATGCCGATTTTTGACAGCAAAGCCATAGATGACTCTTTTATTTGGGTGCTTGGCTTTTATTTGTCATTAATTACGGTGCCTATGATGATAGTTTTTTGGACAGTACATATAGGGGAAAGTATGAATAAGAGAATAATTTCGCCCTTTGTATTGTTTGGAGTGTTGGAAGGTTTGCTTGCCATAGCGTTTGCTATATGGGGCGTATATGATATAATGACAGATGAGGGCTGGTTTGCAGGATTAGTGGGATTGGTATTGTTGATATATGTTGTGCCATTTTTAGTAATAGCAATTATAGTAGATATAATAATAGCCCGTGTTATTAATAAGAGAGCAAAGTTACAACAGAGGTAGTAAGGTATGACAGATATTCTGATAGTTGAGGATAATAAAGAGCTTTCTATGCTACTTCGGGATTTCCTTGAAGCAGAAGGTTATGTTGTCAGTGTAGCAGATAGCGGCGAGAAGGCGTTGCATCTCTATGAGAAGTATGGTGCAAGGCTTGTAGTGCTTGATATAATGTTGCCGGGCATGGACGGCTTTGCAGTATGTGCAAGGATTAGGGAGAATAGTGACACACCAATACTGATTGTAAGTGCCAAGGTTGATAAGGAAGATAAGCTGAACGGACTGATTCTTGGAGCGGATGATTATATTGAGAAGCCGTACGATATTGATATTCTCATAGCCAAGATTAGGGGCATATTTAAGAGAAGGCTGGCGTTGGATGAGATAAGCAGTGATAATCTTGTGCTTAACAGGGCAGACAGAACTGTTAAGAAAGATGGTAAGCCGGTGGATATGACGGCTAAAGAGTTTGAACTGCTGGAGCTTTTTATAGAGAATAAAGGTAAGGTGCTTAATAAGGATTACATATTTAACAGAATATGGGGAAGTGATAGTTTTTCAGAGCAGCAAACCCTTACGGTGCATATTAAGTGGCTCAGGCAGAAGATAGAAGAAGAACCTAAGAATCCTCAAAGGATTCAGACGGTGTGGGGCGTAGGATATAAGTTTGTGTAAAATGTATTATAATATAGCGGCAGGTGCTTTACGCGCCTGCCGCATTAAGACATTTTTCGGGGAAGGAGAATTTCATGAAAAGTTTTAACAGAATAATAATTATAGTAGTGTTTCTCCTTTGTGCCACTATATTAATAGGGAATATTGGTATGCACTATTTTAGTAATGTTGAAAATAACAGACAATACAGAGTGGATATAAGCAGGGTTGTAAAGGATATAGAAGAACAGGGATTTGATAAAGCAGATATATCCCGATACGAAGTTATAAAAGGTATCTATGAGGTAGAGCTTAATGAAGATGTGGATAATACATTTTTTGAAAGCAATAGTGATTACGTAATAAAGCAGATAGGTAATAAACTTTACAGGATTGAGTATATCTCTAACAATCAGGTAATCAGTGACCGCATGATTACAGTGATTAATGTGTTGTTGGCTGTAATGGCGACAGTGGTTATTTCAGTGCTTATATATGTGAGACAGAAGATTTTAAAACCATTTGATGTATTGAAAGAAGTGCCTTACGAGCTTTCTAAGGGAAATCTTACGATTCCTGTTAAAGAAAGTAAGAACCGTTTCTTTGGAAGGTTTGTATGGGGAGTTGATTTGCTGAGAGAACATATGGAAGAACAAAGAGAAAGGGAGTTGGAATTATTAAAGGAGAAAAAAACTTTGGTACTGGCCCTTTCTCACGATATAAAGACACCGCTTTCGGCTATAAAGCTTTATTCTAAAGCATTGTCGAGGGGGCTTTATTCTGATGCGGATAAGCAGGCGGAAATCGCTAATAATATTGACAGTAAGGCTGATGAGATAGAAGGTTATGTAAGTGATATTATTAAGGCTTCGAAGGAAGACTTTATTGATTTGAGTGTGGAGCAAGGGGAATTTTATCTTCAGGAGGCCGTTAATTCTATCGTTGCGTATTACAAAGATAAGCTTGGTATGATAAAGATTGATTTTGTGGTAGGTGAATATACTGATTGTATTATTAAGGGAGACCTGAATCGTTTTGTGGAAGTGTTGCAGAATATTGTAGAAAATGCTATAAAATATGGAGATGGAAGTTTTATTCAGCTGGATTTTTCAAGTGAAGAAGACTGCCGGTTAATTACGGTAAAGAACAGCGGATGTACCCTTCCGGAAAACGAGATTGCGCATATGTTTGACAGTTTCTGGCGAGGCTCTAACTCAGACGGATGCAAGGGTAGTGGTTTGGGATTGTATATATGCAGGAAACTTATGCAGGGTATGGACGGAGAGGTATATGCACAGATTGATGAAGAAAAATGTATGTGTGTAACAGTGGTGGCAAGACAGGCGTAGGTTTGTCTTATGGGCAGCAGAAGGAGATGTGATATGGAATTAGCAATGATTACGGCACAACAGGTGTTTGTGTTGTTTATACTTATAGGAGCAGGTTTTGTAGGAGCTAAGTTTGGTGCTATAAAGCAGGAAGGAAAAAAAGCATTTTCGGATTTGCTTATATACCTGGTTGTTCCGGCAATGATTATTGACTCATATATGTCGGAATTTGATTCGACAGTGTTTAGTAATCTTATGTGGGCTTTTGCAATAAGTGCCTTTTTGTTATTGTCAGGTCTTGGAGTTTCGTTTCTGCTTACTATAAAGTCCCGGGGGAAAGATGTAGCTATCATGCGGTTTGCGTGCATATTTCCTAACGCGGCATATATGGGATTCCCACTTATAAGGGCTTTGTTTGGAGCGGAAGGCTTGTTATATGCCAGTGCCTTTGTTACTATGTTTAACATTTTGTTGTGGACAGTAGGTTATGCTATAGTCAGCGGAGAGATTAAGCTTAAGGCAGTTGTTAAAAATGTGTTGGCTACTCCGGTGCTAATTTCTGTTGTGGTCGGACTTATCCTGTATCTGGGGCAGATTCCACTGCCACAGATAATAAAGCAGCCTATTAATCTTTTGGGAAGCATGAATACAGCGCTTTCTATGGTCATTACGGGAATGATTATTGCAGGAAGCAGTGTCGGCAGACTTTTTGCCAATAAGAAGATACTGTTTGTTATATTGGTGCGTATGCTTGTAGTTCCTGTTGTGTGTTTTGGAATATATCTGTTGGCAACAAAGCTAGGGTTTATGACGGCAATAGGTCTTTCGCCTATGGTTATGCAGGTGCTTCTTATACAGGAGTCCTGCCCTACAGCTGCCATGACATCGGTGTTTGCGGTACAGTTTAATCATGATGAGGATTTGGCAGCAGGTGCTGTGGTTATTACTACATTTTTAAGCATATTGACATTGCCGTTGCTGGCATTGCTTATGTCAAGTTTTGTGTAAATGAGTTAGTGGAGGGACATATGAAACTTTCAAGCCTAGATAAATACAGTCAGATAGTAATTCAGGTGCATGATAATCCGGACGCGGATGCTGTTGGTTCGGGCTATGCCATATATGATTTTTTAAAGAATAAAGGTAAGGATGTTCGTCTTGTATATGGTGGCAGAAATGAAATCAGTAAAAGTAACATGAAGCTTATGGTAAATGAGCTACATATTCCTATTGAATATGTAGGTGCAAAGGAGACCCTTGATAATCCGGAACTTCTTATAACTGTAGACTGCCAGTATGGCGAAGGCAATGTACAGAAGTTTGCTGCACAGAATATTGCTATGATTGACCACCACAGTACGGGAAAGAATTCGGATGATATGTGTGAGATAAGAAGTAATCTTGCAGGTTGTGCAACAGTATGTTACTCTCTGTTAAAAGATGAAGGATTCGACATAAATAAGAACATTAAGGTTGCGACTGCCTTATACTATGGGTTGTATATGGATAGCAATCAGATGTCAGAAATTAGTCATCCGTTGGATAAGGATATGGCAGATTATGTGCAGTATGACAAAGTTTTGCTTACCCGGCTCAAATATGCGAATTTTAGTATTTCGGAGTTAGAGACAGCAGGAATTGCTATCACAAACAATAATTATAATGAAAATACCCGAACTGCAGTTGTTAAGTCAGAGCCTTGCGATCCTAATATTCTTGGAGTAATAGGGGATTTTGTAATTCAGGTAGACAGTATAGATGTATGTATAATCTATAATGAGTGTACAGGTGGTTATAAGCTGTCGGTGAGAAGTTGTGCACTTGATGTTTCGGCCAATGAACTGGTATATTTTCTTACCAGGGGTGTAGGCGATGGCGGAGGGCATCTTACTAAGGCGGGAGGCTTTATTAACAAGAGTCTCTATGAGGATAAATACGTCAATAAGAATCTTGAAGAATATATTATGGAAAAGATGGACGAATATTATCAAGGCTTCAATGTTGTAAGATTTACAGAAGAGCCAGAAGATTTCTCGGAATTTGTTTTGTGCCGTAAAAAGAAGCTGGTATATGGTTATGTGCCTTCAACAGATATTTTTGCCCAGGGTACAGAGTGTAAGATAAGAACACTTGAAGGCGATGTTACCTGCACGGCAGGTGAGAATATATATCTTATGATAGGTTATGTGGGCGAAGTGTATCCAATCGAAAAAAATGTGTTTGAGAGCAAATACACAAGAACAGAAAAAACATTTGTTAAAGAATTTGAATATGCGCCGACTATTATTAATACTCAGGAAGGCAAGGTTTATGAACTTATGACTTATGCAAAGGAATGTAAGTCAGAAGCAGGCCGGAATATGTACGCAAAGGTGCTGGACAAATACACTAAAGTGTTTACACGCTGGGACTATGAAGGATATATGGTTGGTCATGAGGGGGATATGCTTTGCTATTCACAGGAGGATAGCAGGGATGTATACATAGTTAAGAAAGATATATTTGAGATGACTTACGAAATTATTTAATGTTTTTCATTAAAAAGTAGTTGACAAACATTTATTGTGGGTGTATTATGATTTTAACGATAAACGATAATTATTTATCGCAATCGTAAAAGCGCGCAGAAAAGTTGTTAGTAAATCAGAGTTAATTACAAGAGGAGAAACACATTATGAAAGAAGCGTCGATTAATAAGATAAGGAATTTTGGTAAGATTGGTAATATCGTTGCAATAGTTGCCAAGGTAATAATTATAATTGGTATAGTTGCAATAATAGGCTCAGGAATATTTTTCGCTGTAATACCTAAGGATTTTATCACGGTGGATGTTGCCAGCAAGGCTACAGTAATTGTAGATGGCGAAAGAATGGGAAAAGTATTTGGTGAAGAGATTACTGATGAGAAGATAGACAGCCTGAATCAGGAATTAGAAGATGAGATGGCTATGGATATGAAGCTTAACAATACTAATTATGCAGTTGCATCCGTATCAAAGGATGGTAACAATCTTGTTGTAGATACTGAAGTAGATGTCGCAACATTTGAACTTAATAACCTTATGTGGGTAGCCGTTGCAGGATTGTTCAGTCTTATAGTGGGACTTGTTGTTGCAATATTTGCCGGCAGACTTTGCAAGGCATTCCGTGATTGTGAGACACCTTTTGAAGAGAATATTATAAAGAAGATGAAGCAGTTGGGATATGCGATGATTCCTATGGCGATAGTTCCATCAATTACAGATTCTCTTGCAAACAGTGTTATGATGGGGAAAGTAGATATCTCAGCCTCAGTAGATTTGGCGGTGGTGCTTGCCATAGTTATTGTATTCGCTCTTGCATATGTATTTAAGTACGGTGCAGTACTTCAGCAGGAGTCCGATGAGACATTATAAATTATATGGGGTGTGCTTAGAGGAGCTACCGATGACGAAACCGACACAAGGATGTGCGGCATAGATTGAAGAAATGGAGAATGCTTATGGGCAAGATAATACTGAGATTGGATAGAGTTATGGCAGACCGCAAGATGAGCCTTAACGAATTGTCAGAGCGGGTTGGTGTATCGAATGTAAATCTTTCCAAGATGAAGACCGGAAAGATAAGTGCCATACGTTTTAGTACGCTTGAAGCGATATGTGATGTTTTAAATTGTCAGCCTGGTGATATTTTGGAGTATGATCCTAATCAGGAGAATGATAGAGAGTAGAATTTGAAAAGCCTTTATAAAGCAGAATGTTAATGCTTTATAAAGGCTTTTTGTCGTAAAATGCAAAATAATATTTAATATTCTTGAAAAAATAAAAAAATGTGTTATAATTTTCGAGGGCTAACAAGTTGCCCTAATAAAGTGGTAATACAAAAAATAAAAATTAAAGGAGTAAAAAATGCAATTGAGAAAACACACACATGCACTAAGACGTATAATGGCAGTAGTGCTTACAATCAGTATGATACTGCAACTGATACCGTATAACGTCTATGCAACAGGAGAAAACAGAGCAGCCGAACAAACGCAAAAGACATACACAAGTGAAGGCTGTACAATAACCTATAAGGAAAACAGCACATGGGGTACATATGTTAATGCAGAAATATCAATAACCAACAACACGGAATATGCGAAAAGTCTATGGTCGCTTAATGTAGCTTATGAAGGAAACATAGACAGTATATGGAATGCAGATATTACACACAAAGAAGATAACCTATACATTATCACCTGCAAGGATTACAACAACACTATACCGGCAGGGCAGACAGTAACTTTCGGGTTCATAGCATATGGACAGGAATATAAACCGAATTTACCCGAAAACATAGCATTTGTAAATGAACAAAATAATGATGATGATGGAACTGAAGTTTCATCAGAGATAGAAATAGGCAACACTAAGTATAAAATTCCACAGGAGTGGGAAGGTCTGAAATATGCGGTATTTACATCAGGCAGCAACGGTCTTACATTAGATACCAATACAACAAGGATAGGCGGTTCGGTACACACCAATCAGGCATTTTTCTATCAGGGGAATACCATCAGTATAGACGGCGTTCTTAAAGCAGCCAAAGGAATAACGATAAATACCTCAAGCGGAACAAACACAATCAGCATAAAAAGCAGGAGAGAAAATGTTCCAGAGGTAGTTATGCCGGATATAACAGGGGATATATATAGGTATATTCAGTCCCAAAATGTTATATATGAAACAGATAAGAGCTACGGTGAAAACAATATAATTATTGACAATCCCATAGGTGTCAATGGAAGCATAGATTTCAATTCGACTACGTTCACGGGGCGTGGAATAATCTATGCCACAGACAACATAACATACAACGCAGGTTCACTTGCTACACCTGATGGAGCAAGTCTTTTTGTGGTGTCTGAAAAAGGTAACATAACATTGGATGGAACAACAATTAATCTGAACGCAGTGCTTTACGCACCGAATGGAACCGTGACAGTTAATGCCAATGAGTTTCATCTTAATGGCCGAATTATAGCGAAAGAAGTAAACATCAACGGCACTGTAATTGAGATAAATGCAGGTGCCGGTGATTTTGCGATGTTAGAGTTTCTTTTTGATACACAGTCTGACATCAAAAGATACGACATACAGAAAGATTTTGCAGAAGGAACTTGTGAAGGAGTATGCGTTACAACCACAGAAAGCTATGATTATCTTGCCCTTGAAAAGATACCTTGTGAAGAAAGCATGGATAGAAGTGCGTCCTATGAGACATCTTTGTTTAGTGTTGATGAGAGTTTTGTCGGAAGCACGGATACAGAAGGTACATTCAGCGGTTGTCTTACATATGACTTCTTCAAGAAAACAGGTTCTTTTTCCAATGCAGCCATAAGGCAGAACCATGCTTACGCAGTGTCTGACACACAGGTTACATGGGAAGAAGCAAGGAAATTGTGTGAAGATATGGGGGGACATCTCATTGTTATAGATGATGCCGAAGAAAATGAGTATATTCGCAATCTTTTAATCACCGAAGGAAAAGATGGATATGTATCCATAGGATATACAGATGAAGTTAATGAAGGACGCTGGCAGTGGGTAAACGGCTCAGACAGTACATATACCAACTGGGATGCGGTAGAGCCTAACAATGGTCATACAACAGGCAGACCACAGAATCATGCACACATGTATTCTGACGGAACGTGGGATGACGGTTGGGAATGCGATGCATACTATGTCTGTGAGTGGGACAGAGCTGAAGATATAAGCTTTTATGATAACCATACAGTTATACTGAAACTTATGACAGATGCATCATATCTGACGGAAGAATATTTAAAAAACTTCAAGGGGACAATAGAGGTTGATTCTGATGGCAAAGTTATTCTCACATATAAGGTTAATCTTAATGGGAATGCAACCGTAACACTGCCTGTAACAGTCAGTGCAACACAGAAAAGAACAGACATCAGAATAATTGAAAATGTAACAGTTCAGTACTTGGAAGATAATCAGGTGAAACAGCAGATTTTATCTGATATGAGTATTGCCGGAGCAAAGCATGTGAGTGAAGGTACTTGGGAAGTGGT
>JAFQIQ010000238.1 GCA_017397445.1 Lachnospira sp. | reverse complement strand
TCTTCCGCATATCTTACATCTTGTGTAAGCCTGTGTTGAATGCTTGGGCTTTCTCTGTTGCTTAATAATCATAGATTTCTTAGCCATAATTTTTCCTCCTTATTAACTGCGGATGAAGGGAGCACCCATCAAGTCTAATAACTCACGAGCCTCTTCATCTGTATTAGCAGTTGTAACAATGATAACATCCATACCTCTGATTTGGTCAATCTTATCATAGTCAATTTCAGGGAAAATCAACTGTTCCTTAATACCTAAGGCATAGTTACCTCTTCCATCGAAGGAATTGGCACTGATTCCTCTGAAGTCTCTTACACGAGGCAGTGCAACATTAAACAATCTATCTAAGAACTCATACATTTTATCAGCTCTCAATGTAACCTTACATCCAATGTTCATACCTTCTCTTAACTTAAAGTTAGCAACTGATTTTCTTGCTTTTGTTACAACAGGCTTCTGACCTGTGATTAAAGCCAAATCATTACAAGCTGCATCAATAACCTTTGAATTATCCTTAGCATCTCCCATACCGATGTTGATAACTATTTTATCAATCTTAGGGATTTGCATTGTGCTTTTATAACCAAACTTTGTCATAAGAGCAGGAGCAACTTCTTTTACATATTTATCTTGCATTCTTGACATTGTATGAACTTACCTCCTCTCAAAATTAGTCATTAAATGTTTCTTGACATTTTTTACAGTATCTTACCTTTGAACCGTCCTCTAAAACTTTAACGCCGGTTCTTGCCGCTTTGCCACAGCTTGGGCAAACTCTCAATACGTTTGATGCGTCAATTGCAGCTTCCATATTGATTATTCCGCTTTCCTGACCCTGCATTCTTGCCTTCTGGTGCTTCTTAACCATTGCAACACCTTCAACAATTACCTTGCCTGTTTCAGGAATAGCTGTAATAACTTTACCTTCCTTGCCCTTATCTTTTCCGGAAATTACCTTTACAGTATCTCCGCGCTTTACATGCATTTTTTTCATCTTATCGGCACCTCCTTATAGAACTTCAGGAGCCAATGACAAAATCTTCATGTATTCTTTGTCTCTGAGCTCTCTTGCAACAGGCCCGAATATACGGGTACCTCTTGGATTTTTATCGTCTCTTACTATAACAGCTGCATTCTCATCAAATCTGATATATGAGCCGTCCTGACGTCTTGTTTCTTTAACAGTTCTGACTACAACAGCCTTAACTACATCACCTTTTTTAACAACGCCACCCGGTGTTGCCTTCTTAACAGAACAAATGATCTCATCACCAACCGCTGCATATCTCTTTTTGGAGCCGCCCATTACACGAATACACATAACTTCTTTAGCACCTGTATTGTCAGCGACCTTCAAGCGTGTTTGTTGTTGTATCATGTCTATATCTCCTTTCCGGCTAACAATAAATTACTGCGCCTTTTCAACAATTTCAACTAATCTCCATCTCTTATCCTTAGACAGAGGTCTTGTTTCCATTACTTTAACCTTATCGCCCTTAGCACAAATATTATTCTCATCGTGAGCTTTAAGCTTATAGGTTCTCTTAACAACTTTTCCGTAAAGCGGATGCTTTACACTGTATTCAATAGCAACAACTATGGTCTTATCCATCTTATTGCTAACAACCTTACCGATTTTAACCTTACGGCTGTTTCTTTCTGCCACGTTAGTGTGCCTCCTTTCATACAATCAAAATTGTACTTGCTATATTGATGTTTCTATCTGATTACTCATCAAATTGCAGAATCTTCTAATTCTCTTTCACGAATGATGGTTTTAATACGAGCGATAGTTTTCTTAACATCACCAATTCTCTGTGGATTTTCCAATTGGTTTATAGCATTTTGAAATCTTAAGTTGAATAACTCCTGCTTTGAATCAGCAAGCTTTTGAGTTAATTCCTCTGTTGATAATTCTCTCAGCTCTACTACTTTCATTCTTATTCACCATCCTCTTCACGCTTAACGAACTTACACTTAATCGGGAGCTTGTGCATTGCAAGACGAAGTGCCTCACGTGCAACCTCTTCACTAACGCCGCCGATTTCGAACATTACTCTGCCCGGCTTAACTACTGCTACCCAGTATTCCGGACTTCCCTTACCTGAACCCATTCGAGTTTCAGCAGGTTTTTGTGTTATTGGCTTGTCAGGGAATATCTTAATCCATACCTGACCGCCTCTTTTTGTGTATCTTGTCATGGCGATACGGGCAGCCTCAATCTGTACTTTATCAAGATCTTCATCGGCATCACCCGGAATGTTCAGCAGTTTCTTTACGCCATTTGTAGAATCCGTATACTGATAAATACCGGTATTTCCACCGGCCTTCATCTTACTCAGTTTATTCTGCACAGCTACATAAATTGTTTCTGCCTTTGCATCTAATTCTGTCTGATTCAGTTGTTTTTGGATTGTCACTACTGACGGCATAGCAATCGCCAGTACAATCGCAAGAATGATAACCACAG
>JAFQIQ010000237.1 GCA_017397445.1 Lachnospira sp. | reverse complement strand
TCCCTGTAATAAGCATTTGGATGAAGTACCTTTACTGCCTCTTCCTTGACAGAGACAATGTAAAAGAGGGTCTCAAAACCATTCTTACAGGTATTGAACAGATTAACAACGGTATTTCAATCGTTATTTTCCCTGAGGGAACACGCAACAAAGGGGACGGACTTCTCCCTTTCCACGCCGGAAGTTTCAAGCTTGCTGACAAAAGCAACTGCAAAATTATTCCGATGGTTCAGACTAATACAGAATGTATATTTGAAAATCAGTTCCCAAGAATTAAGTCCACTAAGACTATTCTGGAATTTGGAAAACCTATTGATTTGAACACTCTCACTAAGGAAGAGCGTCGTGGAATTGCAGACTACACACGCAACATCATTCTTGAGATGTACGAATCTCACACAAAATAATTATTAACTTGTTTAACCACGCACAATATGATATAATTGCGGATAGTTAATTTAATATAATAAAGCATTTAGGAGGAATAACACATATGGATATGCCATGGTGGGGTATACTACTGATTGTTATTGCTGTAGTTGTTGTAGTAGCATTAGTAGCACTTATAATAGTTGGAAACAAGCTTCGTAAAAAGCAGGAAGCACAGCAAGAGCAGATTGATGCTGCAAAGCAGATTATGTCGATGCTCATCATTGATAAAAAAGTTATGAAACTAAAAGACTCAGGACTTCCAAAGATTGTTCTTGAGCAGACACCTAAGTACTTACGCGGTCGTAAGATGCCAATCGTTAAAGCAAAGATTGGACCTAAGGTTATGTCACTTATGTGCGACCCTAAGGTATATGACCAGATTCCTGTTAAGGCAGAAATTAAAGCTGAAGTAAGCGGTATCTACATCACAGGTATCAAGTCAGTACGCGGTGGCAAGATTGTCGTAGAAGAAAAGAAAAAGAAAAAAGGCTTATTCGGCAAGAAAAAGTAAAACATAATTTTAAGCTCCCCAATTGATTCTGCAGGCTAATGTGCCTGAATGTCACAATTTGGGGAGCTTTTTAAAACTCAAAAAATATAAGACCAATATCATGGGGAGGATTATGAGAACCGATTACAAGCTCAACAGACTCGGTATGGAGCGAGTAATAAAAATTTATGAAAGCGAATTGACATGGGATTATTTTTTATTCCACATATTTGCCTTTAGTTTTTTCATATCTATGGCTAGGCTTACTCGCATATATGCATTATTAATATTCTTGATACCTGTGCCATTTTTAGCTTATTTTTCATACCAAAACAGCAAAAAGCACCTTACCTTAATCAAAAACAATAACTACTACATAACACAACACATATTGCTTAAAGCCATTTACAGCTCTAGTGGTAGTGACGACTTTTTTCCCTATACGCTAGTTATCAGCGGGCAGAAACAGGACTGTTATCAATCAACGAATTCGAGCTCCGCTCCGCGAAAAATTAGACTTAGGGCTACTAGTGAAGATTATAACAAATATTGCAATCAACTATACCAACCAATTTATCTAATAAATGTTGGCAGGCATCGCCACTTAGTACATCCGGAGGAACTTGAAGCCAACTACAACTATAATTATTAGAAGGAGAACATTTATGCGTAACTTAACTTTACTTACTGACCTTTACGAACTCACTATGATGCAGGGATATTTTAAAACAGGTGATAACCGCACTGTTGTATTTGATGCATTTCACAGAAAAAATCCTAGCGGCAGTGCTTATGCTGTAGCTTGCGGCCTTGAACAGGTTATTGATTACATTAAAAACCTTCGTTTTAACGAAGATGATATTGCGTATCTTGACAGTCTTGGATTGTTTGAGAAGGATTTCCTCGACTATCTTGCTAACTTCAAGTTCACCGGCGACATCTATGCAATACCGGAGGGAACCGTTGTTTTCCCTAAAGAACCCCTTGTTAAGGTTATCGCTCCAATTATGGAGGCTCAGCTTATCGAAACTGTGATTCTTAATATTGTTAATCACCAGAGCCTTATTGCCACAAAAGCGGCCAGAGTATGCTTTGCAGCTCAGGGCGATGGCGTTCTCGAATTTGGACTTCGCCGTGCGCAAGGCCCTGATGCAGGAATTTACGGTGCCCGTGCTGCCATGATTGCAGGCTGTGTCGGCACAAGCAATGTTCTCGCAGGCCAAATGTTTGACGTTCCTGTACGTGGAACACATGCACACAGCTGGATTATGAGCTTTGCCGATGAATATACAGCCTTTAAAACTTACGCAAATCTCTATCCTACTGCCTGCATACTTCTTGTAGACACCTACGACACCCTTAAAAGCGGTGTACCTAATGCTATCCGCGTCTTTACCGAGATGCGCGAAAGTGGCATAGAATTTACCAACTACGGCATCCGCCTTGATTCAGGTGACCTTGCTTATCTTTCAAAGAAGGCTCGCAAAATGCTTGACGCAGCCGGATTTACAGACGCTGTCATCTCAGCTTCAAGCGACCTTGATGAGTACTTAATAGACTCACTCAAAACTCAGGGTGCAACAATTACTTCGTGGGGCGTTGGTACTAACCTTATTACATCTAAGGACAACCCTGCATTTGGCGGTGTATACAAACTCACTGCTGTTATGAATGAGGATGGAACATTTACACCTAAGATTAAACTTTCAGAGAATTCCGAAAAGATTACCAACCCTGGAAACAAGACAGTTTACAGAGTTTACGATAACGATGGAATGATTAAAGCCGATTTGATTGCACTTGTAGGTGAAACATATTCTGAAAGTGACTCTCTCCTGCTCTTTGATCCAAAAGAGACTTGGAAAAAAACTTTACTCCAGCCGGGAGAATATACCTTACGCGAGCTTTTGGTCCCTGTTTTCAAGAAAGGTGAATGCGTGTATGAATCACCTTCAGTTATGGATATCCGTACTTACTGTCTTGGTGAACTTGCAACTCTCTGGGACGAGTCAAAACGACTAATTAACCCTCAGACAGTACATGTAGACCTTTCAAAGAAACTTTATGATATGAAGCAGGAGCTTTTGAATAATTATGGAGCTGAAGAATAATTTTTAGAAAAAAGGCACTAGGACGTAAATCCTGGTGCCATTTTTGTTTCAAGAAGTCTGTTAAGGTACCTTCCTGCTAAAATCCTACTCTTTTTTATACTTTTTACAGCCTACAAACACAAACTGAATCAAATCCGCTGCAAAAAGTATATAAATTGCACTTTTTACAACTTTTCCCCTTAAATTGCAGTCAAACAGTTGCAAAAAGTATAAATTTTGACTAATTTTTATAAAGACAACCCTTTTCCCCCTTTTTCCCAGAGCCGAGCAAATCAACGCCAAACCACACAACAAAAAACCGCAGAACTTTCACACACGAAAATTCTGCGTTCTACATATTACACTGCAATCCACACTACATCTCAAACTACAATTCAAACTTCCCTGTAGACGATATCTCAATATCTACTGCACAATCTGAAATCATCTCATAATTAAGCTCCATAGAATACTCTATATGCACCTTGATTTCATCCTCCGTGTGTTTAATATCAATATCTCTTGCAAAGATACCCAGATACAGATTTCCAAATGGCGTCTCATAAGCAGTCATAGTCTTTTCTCCTTTTCTAAAAGACAAATGAGCTACCACCGCTCCCTTCTTGGTTACCTCCACCCAGTCCTTTTCAATCTTGATAAGGTTGGAGCACACCTCGCTCTCACCTTCTATAATATCATCATACTTTATGTACTCCTTGCCGTTTACCACTTTGTAGTTACCGACATTAATAACCTCCAAAGCCTCATCCTGCTCCTCATCGTCAGAAGGAGCCATGGCGGTATGAAGCCCTTTTATTTTCACATATACTTTGTTCTTCATATTCCCTCTAATACTCTTCAATATTAATCTGCTGTGTCATAGTTATATCAAATGGCAGAATTGAATTAGCAAATGTTTTGAACTTATCCTCATCATCGCTTACATAAAAACGATACATAGATGACGGACTGTCTACTTCACATACATTGGCAATATTCTCCCTTGTCAGCACATTCTTAAGTTCTATGGCTGTCTCATAGGCCGGATTAACAAGATTAACCCCTTCTCCCATTATCTTTGCCACTGTTGAACGAAGCAGCGGATAGTGAGTGCACCCCATAATCAGAGTGTCTATATCCTTATTCTTCAACTCTGAAAGATAACGGTTAGCGACTATATCCGTTACCTCGTCATGCAACATGCCCTCTTCTACCAAAGGCACAAACAACGGACAGGCTTTCCCGATAACTTCCGTATTCTCCCGAAAAGACTTTATGTAATCTGCATACACGCCGCTTCGTATAGTTCCCTCCGTTCCTATAAGACCTATACGACCGTTTTTTGTAGTCTCTGCCGCAACCTTTGCTCCCGGCTTCACCACTCCCACGATAGGTATGTCAAACTCCTGCTGCATGGTTTCTATAGCAAATGCACTGGCCGTATTACACGCAATAACAATAGCCTTAACATTTTCCGTAAGCAGAAATCTTATAATCTGACGGGAATACTTTATAATTATATCCTTAGACTTACTGCCATAAGGCACTCTTGCCGTATCTCCAAAATATACAATTCTCTCATTAGGAATCTGTCTCATTATTTCTCTTGCAACGGTTAAACCGCCAACACCTGAATCAAACACTCCAATAGGTGCGTTATTCATATTAGTTCCTCTTTTCTTCTAACAAATCATTTAAGAATGTAAGATACTTAAATCTAAACTCGCATTCTTCTCCTGTTATAGCATTATATTCATCTTTAGTCAAAACATTCGCTAAGGTTTGTTTAGACTCCTCCGGCAACACACCATACGTAGCATCCACAAAGCATAGGGGCGGATACAACACACACCACCAGTTCTTGCCCTCGCTGTCGCCTATATCAATTCTAAAGGCTTCATAAACCCCCGGCGGAAATGTCACATCACCGTATGACTTCATCGGAAAATAACATTCTTCAAAATACACATTTACAGCCTTATCACTTCCGTTATCCTTCAATACCGAAAGCGCAATCCCCTTTATATCTTCCATCCTGCTCTCAAGTATACCTCTTGATTGCTGAAGACTTTCTGACTCTGAAAGTATAGGTTCAAGATATGTAACAACTGCATCTTTCACTTTTAGCTTAAGTGCCTGATCTTCTTCACTGTCACTGTTTGCCCTTACATGAAATCTTATAATGCTTTTCGCAAGCCCCGCCTGTATATTAGCCGCACTCAATTCCTCTGATACTCCATATCTTACTATCACCGTACTTAACAATAACACAATCGCAAAAAAAATCAATAGTCTGCGTCTTTTTTTCATAATAATCTCCTTTATAACTAATCTGTTACCCCGGGGGTAACCCTGTAACCGTGCCGTCACAGCCTTATATGGAAATTATCACCAAAAAAACGCAGACTATACATTATTTATTCAAAAGTCGTACAATACCCTTTTCCTGATTATGAATATGCTGTCTCATAACGCTCTTTGCATCACCAACATTCTGCTTTTCGAGCTGCTCAATAATCTCATTATGTTCACTGATAAGTATAGAATGTGTTCTCGCATCCTTTATATACTCTAATCTGTAGCGATACATCTGCTCTCTAAGCTTATTAATAATCTGAATAAGTCTTGCATTATTAGTCATAGCATAGATTACATCATGAAAATGCACATCCGCCTCTACGATACTAACAATATCCTTTGACACTATTGCAGCCTCAAACACTCTGTTTGCTGCCTTCAAATCCGCCAACTGCTCTGAAGTTACATTCTTACAGGCAAGCTCCATCGCAAGCTCTTCAAGGGTACATCTTACTTCCAATACATCTCTCATATCCTTTTCTGTGATATGAGCAACCTCAGCACCCTTTCTTGGTATCATAACTACAAGGCCTTCAAGTTCAAGTTTTCTGATAGCTTCTCTGATAGGAGTTCTACTAACACCAAGCTTCTGAGCTAATTGGATTTCCATAAGTCTTTCACCCGGCTCCATCTCGCCATGCAAAATAGCCTGTCGGAGTGTGTTAAATACAACATCTCTGAGTGGCAGATATTCGTTGACGTCCATTTTAAGTTCACCTTTCATACCTGTATCCTCCATTCTTTAAAAATTACTCTTAATTAAATGTTTCTGTTATATATACCTGTCTGGCATCTCCCTTAGCTTTCAAGAACGCCTGACACGCAAGTGCCGTCTGTTCATCCGGAAATATACCAAACACTGTAGGACCACTTCCACTCATCATTGCATTGAGTGCACCATGCTCCAGCATATCTTTCTTAATAACATCTATTATAGGATAAAGTGGTATAGTAACCTGCTCCAAAACATTACCCATCTTTGCCGCCACGCCGGCTACATCCTGTGCCTCTATTGCACGTATAATGCCATCGATGTCAGGATGTTCAACAACTTCACTCATGTCAAGATTCTCATAAACAAGCTTAGTAGACACATTTACCGGTGGCTTTGCAACCAATAACCAGCAATGAGGCATTGGTTTAAGTCTTGTAAGCTTCTCTCCAATCCCCTCTGCAAGTGCCGTTCCTCTCATAACACAATATGGCACGTCTGCACCAAGCTTAACTCCAAGCTCCATCATTCTCGGTATTGACATACCAAGATTAAAAAGCTTGTTTACGCCAAACATAGTAGATGCTGCATCCGTACTTCCGCCTGCCATGCCTGCCGCAACAGGAATAAACTTGTTCAAATCAACTTCAACACCACCCTCAAAGCCATACTCATCTTTCAGAAGCTTAATAGCCTTGTATATAAGATTATTCTCGTTTAGCGGTAAAAATGTCAGATTAGACATAATACGAATCTCATCTTCCGGAATCTTTGTTATAATAAGTCTGTCATATATACCGACAGTCTGCATAACCATCCTTACATCATGATATCCGTCCGACCTCTTTCCCAGAACATCCAATCCTAAGTTAATCTTTGCACGTGCTTTCAATCTTATACTCTCGTTCATAAAAATCCTCATTTAAAAAATTGAATTTTGTATACAATCTATTATATACGCCATATTGTACAAATGCAAGTACAATCTTTATATTGCCTCATTATTCTTGCGATATTTGTGCGGAGAAACACCTTTCACATTACGAAAAGCATCGCCAAAATAGTTACTGTCGTTAAAACCACACTCAAATGCTATATCTGTAATGGACCTGTCTGTCTCAAGTAAAAGACTGCAGGCCTTCTTAATTCTAATATTAATAAGATATTCCTTAAAGCCGAATCCTGTTACTGCCTTAAACTTCTTAGAAAGATATGACCTGCTTATGTGAAACTTTGTTGATATATCATCAAGACTTATTCTCTTATCATAATTGTTATAAATATACGTAGCAATCTCCTGAATCAGCATATTATCAACATCAACCTCTTTAATAACATTTTGCTCAAATCTCTGACATCTTATTATAAAAAGCATCAATTCCACAAAACTTGCTTTAATAAATGCAGGTGATAATGCATCCTGTCCACCCGACTCAAATATCATCTTGTTCATAAGTGCTTCCACATAATCCCTGCGCTTGTCAGGAATCGATATTACACCCTGAACTAATGACTCTTTCACAGTCTGCTCACCAATAAGTTCATTAAGCCAATCAAGATTATTATCTTTAAAACTCAGAACAAATCTTTCACTAAAACCATGCTCCGGATATGAACTCTTGTGAATATCCCCCTTCGGAACAATAACCAAATCACCTTTATTAAGTTTGTATACATTGTGATCAACAAAAAATGTACAGTCACCATTAATAAGATAAAATATTTCATAGTACGGATGGCTATGGGAATCCTGACGGCCCTGTGTTCCATCTCTTCTTATTTTGTATATACGAAAATCCTGATTCATATCAAAACATTTCATAGGACGTTCCCCCTTATGTGCCTTTTTTCTGTAATTCTTTTAGATTTGTGATAATTTTTCGTAGCAAATACTGTTTTTTATGCTTAATATAAACTTAAATAAGTTTTGAACATTTGTCAAGCAGTTTAGAATATTTTGTTACATTAATGAGGAGATTTTATTATGGCCAAACCTATTAGTGCCGACAAGCGAAAGCTTATTCTGGAGGGTAATCTGTTAAAAGCAATACTTACATTGGCTATACCGGTTATGATTAACAGTTTCATACAATCTATGTATAACCTTACTGATACTTACTGGTTGGGACAGATTGGAACAGAATATCAGGCAGCCATATCTCTTGTATCACCATTACAAAATATACTTATTAATTTTGGTACAGGTATTACAACTGCCGGTTCAATACTTATATCACAGTATCTGGGTGCCAAAGAAGACAAACAGGCTAATATTATGGCAAATCATATATGTCTTTGTTCGCTTGTGTTTGCCTTTGTATGTGCATTATGTTGCTGGCTGGCAACTCCTACCATAGTAGGATGGCTCGGAGCAACTGGTAATATGTACACATATGGTGTTTCCTACATAAGAATTGTAGTACTTGATTTACCGTTCCTGTTTATGATTAACCTTTTCACTTCGGTGAAACAATCACAGGGTGACACCATTAAACCTATGCTGTTAAACCTTACCGGTGTAATTATTAATCTTATATTGGACCCTCTGTTTTTGGTAGTGTTTGATATGAAGATTGAGGGTGCGGCATTGGCTACACTTCTTGCTAAGATACCTTGTGCATTAATTGCAATATTCGTACTCACAAGAAAGAACCAGTTCATTCGCATTAATTTTAAAGGCTTCAAGTTTGAAACCGCTAAACTTTCCTCTATTGTACGTGTAGGTCTTCCTACTGCTATAGGCGGAAGTACTATGCAATTCGGTTTCCTTCTTATGACTAGCAGTGTTAATGCTTATGGTCCTGTTGCCATGTCTGCATATGGTATTGGTAATCGTATTAACGGAGTTATCACTATGCCTGTTGTAGGATTCGGCTCAGCCATCGCTACAATAGTAGGACAGAACTTTGGTGCTAACAATATTGCCCGTGCAAATAAAGCCTTTCATCTGGCATTACGAATTGGTGTAGGTTTTCTCTTTGTATGTGGATTGATATTATCAAGGCCTTTTGTTGCTGAACCTATGGTTCGCATATTTACTGTTGATGAAGCTGTTGTTCCTATAGCAGCCGAGTTCCTTTCCATACTGGCCATATGTTGCTGGACTAACGCATTTCACGATGTAGTTGTCGGACTATTCCAGGGTTCCGGACACACCGCTATTCCTGTAATCGTAGATGCCATCCGTATGTGGATTTTCCGTTTTGGAACGCTTTGGATATGTTCCCACCTTTTGGATATGGGTGTAGAAAGTGTATGGTATGCCGTAGTTGTAAGTAATGCACTTGCATCCACTATACTTTATGTATTATACTGGACAGGAATATGGAAGAAGAAAACAATTAAGATTGACAAACAGATGTCGTAATTTACACGACAATTTAGAATATAAATACACCATGTAGCAATTAGTTTTCCTAAGTTCTAATTGCTTATCCCTCCCCCTCAAAGCCCCCACGGATAATCTCCGTGGGGGTCTCCTTTCAAATTAAATCACATCTTAATACGGAGAATTGCTTATGATTAAATCAAATGATACAGACAGACGAAGATTAGTATTGGAAGGCAACCTGTTAAAAGCTATTTTAACACTTGCCATCCCAGTTATGATCAACAGTCTTATCCAATCTATGTACAATCTTACTGACACTTATTGGTTAGGACAAATTGGCACTGATTATCAGGCTGCCATAACATTAGTTTCCCCAATACAGAACATACTTATTACTTTCGGCAGCGGTATAACAACTGCCGGCTCTGTTCTTATATCACAATACCTGGGTGCAAAGCAGGATAAACAAGCCAACATTATGGCAAATCATATCTGTGTATGCTCCCTGATATTTTCTTTAATATGTGCAACACTATGCTGGCTGTTCGCACCGGCTATAGTAGGAGCCATGGGTGCTGAAGGTAACTTATATACTTACGGCATATCTTACATAAGAATTGTGGTTTTGGACTTACCATTCCTTTTTATGATTAATATGTACACCGCCGTCAAGCAATCACAGGGAGATACCATTAAGCCTATGCTCCTTAATCTTCTCGGTGTTACCATTAACTTAATACTCGACCCGATATTCCTTGTAGTATTCGACATGAAGATTGAAGGTGCTGCCCTTGCAACACTTCTAGCCAAGATTCCAAGTGCTCTGATAGGATTATGGGCAATCACAAGGGGTAATCAACTTATTAAAGTAAGCTTTAAGAAATTTAGATTTGAACGTTCTAAAATCATATCAATTATTCGAATCGGTCTTCCTGCTGCCGTTGGAGGAAGTGCTATGCAGTTCGGTTACCTTCTTATGAGTAGCAGCGTTAACACCTATGGTGCAACAGCACTCTCTGCATACGGCATAGGTAACAAAATCGGAAGCATTATAACCATGCCTATCGAGGGCTTCGGTTCGGCTATTGCAATAATTGTAGGTCAAAACTTCGGTGCCGGAAACATAAACCGTTCCAATAAGGCATTTCATCTTGCACTTCGCGTTGGTGTAATATTTTTATTAGTATGCGGTATAACCGTATCACGACCTTTTATTGCTGAAAAATTAGTGCGTATATTCACTGTTGATGACAATGTAGTTCCCTTAGCTGTCAGCTACCTGTCAGTTATGATGTTCTGGTGCTGGACCAATACATTCCACGATGTTGTAGTTGGATTATTCCAAGGTGCAGGACACACTGCTGCGCCGGTTGTTGTCGACGCAGCACGTCTGTGGATATTCAGATTCGGTACCCTTTGGGTATGCTCCAACCTCCTCGGTATGGGAGTTGAAAGTGTATGGTACGCCGTTGTTGTAAGTAATGCTGCCGCTTCCCTTATCCTGTACATTCTTTACTGGACAGGTATGTGGAAAAAAGCCACCATCAAAATAGAAAAAGAATCTTAATTGATTATTTCTCTGTGCAAAATTCTACGGTTTTACCTTCAAGTATCATATTGGTTGTTCTAACGGCACACATTTTTCCGCACATAGAACATGTATGACGATCAGACGGAGGAGTGCTTTCAAAGTACTCCTTCGCTTTTTCTTTATCAATTGCGATATCAAACATAGCATCCCAATCCACATTATGCCTTGCCACCGCCATAGCATTATCTGCATCAGTGGCATGCGCCACACCCTTTGCTATATCTGCCGCATGCGCTGCAATCTTGCTTGCAATAATACCTTCTTTTACATCATTAACATCCGGAAGTCTAAGATGCTCAGCCGGGGTGACATAACACAAGAAATCTGCTCCGCTAGCTGCCGCAATAGCTCCACCTATTGCTGATGTAATATGATCATATCCCGGTGCAATATCTGTAACCAATGGTCCCAGCACATAAAATGGGGCATTATGACAAAGTCTCTTTTGCAACTTCATATTGGCCTCTATTTCATTCATTGCCATATGGCCCGGTCCTTCAACCATAACCTGAACATCTTTCTCCCATGCTCTCTTTGTAAGATTACCAAGCTCAATCAGCTCTGCAATCTGACCTGCGTCAGTACTATCATCAATACAGCCCGGACGCATGGCATCGCCAAGACTTATTGTCACATCATATTCCCTAAGTATCTCAAGTACCTCATCATAGTACTCATAAAATGGATTCTCATTACCTGTCATCATCATCCATGCAAACAATAAAGAACCTCCTCTGGACACTATATTCATCTTTCTTTTCTCTCTCATAAATGCTTCAACAGTTCTTCTGTTAATTCCCGCATGAATTGTTACAAAATCCACACCTTCTTCAGCGTGTGCCTTAACTACCTTCAAGAAATCCTTCGCAGTAATCTCTAATAAATCCTTATCAAGATATCCAATAGCATCATACATAGGAACCGTACCTATCATGGCCGGTGACTTTTCAATCAGTGCCTTCCTAAACATATTGGTCTTTCCATAGTTACTTAAATCCATAATAGCTTCCGCACCATATTTAAGGGCCATATCGACCTTCTGCATTTCCACATCATAATTCTTGCAGTCTCCTGAAATTCCCAGATTAACATTAATCTTAGTTCTAAGTCCCGTCCCTATACCTTCCGGAACCAATGACTTGTGATTAATGTTGCACGGAATGGCAACTTCACCCTTTGCCACTAATTGTCTAATCTCTTCCGCAGTCTTATACTCCTTGTTTGCAACAAGTTCCATCTGCGGTGTTATAATTCCTTTCCTCGCTGCTTCCATCTGTGTTTTATACTCTTTCATATCAGTTCTCCTTCCTGTTAGGGGTATTCGCAAACCTTGACGGACCAAAAAAGGAAGTCACCCGTAAAGGCAACTTCCCATAATACTGCTTATGTATACTCAGTCCTCCCTACGTTGGCATTATCCAAATCAGGTTATAAGGTCGAAGGTTTACCTTCCTCTCAGCCTGTCACACAAGCTCCCTTGCTGTTTAATTGTCATTGTTATTATATATCGTCTTCTTAATTATTACAAGAACTATCTTATATAATTCGTCTTAATCTTCGCCTCAAGCTCCGGTGCATCCACACCCGCATTCTTTCCGGCCTCGATACATTTAAGCAACCAAGCCATATTGCGTCCAAGGACCCTCATAGTCTGCACGCCCTCTTCATCCTGAAGCACTTCCTCAGGCTTGTTGCCGTGAACCATATTCCAGTAATTACTTGAAACTATTGGCATCTGTGCAATAGTAAAATACTTGTTTAACTGGTCAAATGCTGCCGAGGCTCCGCCACGTCTGCAACTAACCACCGCCGCTGCCGGCTTATGTGCATATGGTGAACCTGCATAAAACACTCTATCCATAAATGCAGTAACATCTCCCGATGCCGCAGCATAATGAACTGGTGAACCTACCACAAGGCCATCAGACTCTCTCAACTTAACAATTGCTTCATTAACTGAATCCTCTGTAACAACGCACTGATGATTTCCCATCTTAGCACATGTTCCACAGCCCATACACCCTTTAATTGCCTTAGATCCCACATGAAAAATCTCTGCTTCTATTCCATTCTTTTCCAGCTCATCTGCAACAACCTTCAACGCTGTATATGTGCATCCTTCTTTCTTTGGACTTCCATTAATAAGTAAAACCTTCATAAATCTTCTCCTATTCTGACTTTTTACGCCTTTACATTCAACAAGAATGGGGGTACAATATATATATAACTTAGTTGAGGATTTTTTTCAACTTTTTCAGTGAAATGTATTAATTTTTTGCACCGACCTTCCGATATATAATACGTAGGTAGACCATGGAGGGTTACATCTCTATATTTTTCAAACCAACAAGGAGGTTATATTATGGATTTCAATGGAATTAATTCTTATGCAGCTTATAATGCAGCTACATTTTCAGCAAAGAACGTAACAAGCACTAAAGCAAGTTATAGCGCTGATGAAGAAGGCAACGTTACTGCTACAGCTTCTAAGTCTGCATATTCAGAAGTTGCTGCTACATATGAATCATCTTCTGAGAAGGTCACTTCTGCAAAGGAACAGGATCGTTCAGCTATAATTGCACATATTAAAGCTGAAAACGAAGCCCGTATGGCTCAGATGCAGACCTTAGTTACTCAGATGTTTGAGAAGCAGGGCTTCACTATTGGTACCGCTGATGATATGTGGAAGATATTAGCAAGCGGCAACTTTACTGCTGATCCTGAGACTATCGCACAGGCTAAAGAAGACATCTCAGAGGACGGATACTGGGGTGTTAAGCAGACATCGGAGCGTATATTCTCATTTGCTATGGCACTTTCAGGTGGCGATGAGAAGACTATGCAGAGTATGGTTAAAGCTGTTGAGAAGGGCTTTGGCGAAGCTACTAAGACTTGGGGCAAAGAGCTTCCTGACATTACCAAGGACACTCACTCAGCTATTATGGATAAGTTCGACAAGTGGTTTGAGGAGCAGGGTTCAACTGCAACTACAGAACAGTTATTGAACAGCTAATTTGTTGTGTACTACCTTACATACAAGCCGCTGCACCTTTTCTATGGGGTGTAGCGGCATTATTTGTGCGTAGCAATGAGTCCATGCGTGCACTTGCAGGAAATTGACTGTTGGGAGCTTGCTCACATACAGTCAGTTCCCTGCAAGTGCACATACGGCGAATGCCGCAACAGTGAACGGACTCTGTCCGTGAGCTGTTGGCATGGACTCTGTCAATTCTACCTCGCTGCTTTCATCAACAGCAATTTTTCCCCTCTCTTAATCTTCGTGTTATCATCCACTCTGTCATTAAGAGCCGGATTCCCCCTACGAATTGATTCCGTTGTTGTATGATAACGCTTTGCAATATCCCACAATGTATCCTCGCCATTGGATATATATCCAACCATACATGGCATCTTCAAGTATTCTTCCTCCTCATAGTCAGTTAAATCACAATCTGTAACTACATTTTCACTATATTGGTCAAATATAATTGCATCCACCATAACACTACCCTTAATTTCTATCTCCCTGCTGCCTGTCATGGCTGCTGTAAGCTGGTCAATACACACATCCAGATTATATTCTACACCTTCCCCCATTTCAGCCTGGATTTTTGTAGAAAATGGT
>JAFQIQ010000236.1 GCA_017397445.1 Lachnospira sp. | reverse complement strand
TGATTGATTTGTTCGAGTATTCCAGGGGGCTATATGAGGACTTGGGAGCAGAGAAGGTTCATTATCTTATGTCTGTCAAATGTGGTTGCAACGAGGGTGTGTGGCCGGCGGACTACGAGGCGGAGGTGGCGAAGCCTTCGACGGTTATGGAGAATACACATTTTAACAAGTACGGAGCGTGCCTGTTGGCGCGGGAGATGGCAAGGCAGATAGCAGACTCCCGGGAAGGGCAGCTTGCAGGCTTGAAGGCGTGCGTGAAAGCTGACGAGTTGGATGTGGTCAAGGAAGTGCCACCGAAGATGCTGGAGTAGCATTGGTATATAATCAATATAGAAAGGTTATCGGACACGAGTTCCGATGGCCCTCAGTTTAAGATTTTATGTTGAAATAAGCATCCTAAACTTTCTCAGGGTTTTTGGGGATGCTTATTTCTTTTTGTTGTATGAACTATTTATGAAAGTATATAAAAAAGTTGACGAAAGAGTTTTTTATGATATAATAAAAGTATCAAATGATACTTTTGTGCAAGGCGAACGATAGAGGAGGTTTATGGATACTTGTAGGATTGAGACGAAGGAAGAAGTTAATGCTTATCTGGGGAATTTGCGATATGCTTTGCAGAATGGTGCAAGGATTGAATTTCAGATAAAGAGAAGAGTAGATGATGAGCGTGATGTTAAGTATACTAATGAATATACGATTACTAAGTTGTTTCCGAACGAGAATCCGACTGAAGTGTTAAGAAAAGAGTTATTGACCTTGAAAACACAAGATTATATAAGGACGGTAAAAGACGTAAGGTTTCCGCATCGTAGTGAGATGCGTGAATTTGGCAAGATCTATAATGGGTCAGAAGAAGTATATATTAAGATTAGAGTTGATTTGTTGAATGGTGAACTTATGGGTAAGCATACGACATTTGTTATGTCGTTCCATTTTGCGATTAAACCGTTTAGTGAGGAAGTATTTCCGTATGGAAAATAGGAGGTTTATATGGATATCATTAGAAAAGTTCATAGATTATGCTCGTGCTGCATGCAGGAACATGATGTTTGGGTGGTAAGAGATGTGGCAAAGAATATATATAAAGAACAACTTGTGGAATACAGTGCGACATATGAGTATTGCGAATTAGCTGATGAATATTTAGTGCCGGAGGAGTTAATAACTGCTAATGATATTGCGATGAAGAATGCGTATCGTGAAGCTAACGGTTTGTTAACAACGGAACAGATTGTAGCTATACGCAAGAAGTATAACATTAGTCAAAGTGATTTGGCTAATCTGCTAGGTTGGGGAGGTAAGACGATTACAAGATATGAGGGGCACCAAGTACAGGATGTGGCACATGATACTATTTTGCGTAAGATTGATTCAGATCCGGAATGGTATTTGACTATATTGCAGGAGAGAAAGAAAAGTTTTGCAGAGGTGACATATGCTAAGTATTATCGTTTGGCGGTGAAGGCTTATGAGGAAACGCAAGATGCGTATCTTAGGAAGTCTATATTTGCTCGATATGCTAGGTATGATGATGCGGATTGTAATGGTGGTCGCTGTCTGGATATTGAAAAACTGATAGATGTAATGAGGTACTATTCTAATTCTAACAAAGTGTCAGTACTGTATAAGGTAAAGATGATGAAGATGCTTTGGTATGCCGACGCATTGGCGTATAAGCGTTACAATAGTTCTATAACGGGACTGGTTTACACTGCTTTACCTATGGGAGCAGTACCTGTTGCCCATGGGTTGATTATGGACTTGAAGGGAATATCTTATGAAGAGATTGAGTATGAAGATAATACAGCATATCATTTTAAATCGGATAATAGTAACCAATACCCTACATTAACAGACACAGATAGGGTGGTTTTAGATACCATTATTGATGTGTGTGGTGGTGATACAAGAGATCAGATTGTGAAAAGGATGCATGGAGAAAGAGCCTATAAAGAGACTAAGGCTAATGAGGTTATTCTTTTTAAGTATGCGAAAGAACTATCGATTGACTAACACTCCCGCCAATTTAGCTCCACGGCTGAATTGGCGGTTTTTTAAAAAATTTCAAAAAACCACTTGACATATTATCAAAAAGATAATATCATATCATTAACAAGAACATATTATCTCTTTGATAATATCTGAAGTTCTTGAACATATTCCGAAAGGGCAGGAGGATGATTATTATGAAGAAGACATTAATCGTTATTGATATGCAGAAGGATTTTATTGATGGTTCACTTGGAACTAAGGAAGCGGTTGCGATTGTTGACAATGTTAAGGCGAAGATTGCTAAGTACGCAGAGGCAGGGGATGAGATTATCTTTACAAGAGATACACATCAGGAGAATTACCTTGAGACTAACGAGGGTAAGCACCTTCCTGTTGAACACTGTATAGAGGGTACGGATGGATGGCAGATTGCTAAGGGACTTGAGGTACCGGGAGCTATCTATATTGATAAGCCAAGTTTTGGATATATGGACTGGAAGGATTATGATTTGCAGGAAGTTGAGATAGTTGGCTTGTGTACAGACATCTGCGTTGTGTCTAATGCGCTTATTATAAAGGCAACTTATCCTGAGATTGATGTTACTGTTGATGCAAGCTGCTGTGCAGGTGTTACACCGGAGAGCCACAATGCAGCACTTGCAACTATGAAGATGTGTCAGGTACAGGTGATTGGCGAGTAATTGAGTATGCGGGGCGGCTTCGCCGCCCCCGCTATAACAGGGGAGATTGGTTATGATTAAGTATAATGACAAGGTTGTGGAATTGAATCATTTTCCGGATGGAACACTTTTGTTAAAGGAGATTGCGGACGGCGGAAAGGCAGTGATTACCTGGTTGTTTGAGAGTAACGAGGAGATGGTTGCACTGTACTTCTTGACAAAGCATTTGCAGAGTAAGGGCGTTGCGGATATTGAACTGAAGATGCCGTACATTCCTAACGCAAGACAGGACAGAGTGAAGAAGCCGGAGGATGTGTTTACACTGAAGTATTTTGCGGGGATGATTAATGAGTTGGGATTTAGTAAGGTTACGGTGCTTGACCCGCATTCCTATGTAAGTGAGGCACTGATTGACAGGGTTGAGCCGCAGTCTCCGAAAGGGTACGTGGAGAAGGTGGTAGAAAAGATTGGGGCGCAGAAGCTACTTCTTTTCTTCCCGGACGAAGGGGCGATGAAGAGATATTCGGCGATGATTGACTTGCCGTATGTGTTTGGCATTAAGAAACGTGACTGGGTGACAGGCCAGATTCAGGGGCTTGACGTGTCAGGTCAGACGGAGCTTATTGAAGGTAGCACAGTGCTTATTGTGGATGATATATGCAGTAAGGGCGGCACATTTTACCACAGTGCAAAGGCTTTGAAGGAGCTGGGTGCAGGGGATGTGTATCTTTACATTTCGCACTGTGAGAACACTATTCTTGAGGGGAATTTGCTGGATGGCGAGTTGGTGAAGAGAGTGTATACAACGAACAGTATATTTACAGAGAGTCATGAAAATGTGGAGGTATTTGATTATGAGTAGAACTAATCCGATGTTGTTAATAGATTTTTATAAGGCGGTTCATGCAGAGATGTTGCCGAAGGATATTACAAAGTCAGTGTCTTACTTTACACCGCGTATGAGCCGTGTGAAGAGATGGAATGAAGTTGTTATGTTCGGTCTTCAGGGATTTATCAAGACTTATCTCATAGATTATTTTAATGAGGAGTTTTTTGGCAAGCCATTTGATGAAGTAATTGGTGAGTATAAAAGGGTTATGGATGCTGCTTTGGGGGCGGAGGCCTACAAGATAGAAAAGGTTGAGAAATTGCACAAGTTGGGTTATCTTCCGATTGAAGTGATTGCTCTTCCGGAAGGTGCCAGAGTGCCTATGCATGTGCCAATGTTTGGCATTACCAATACTCATCCGGACTTTGCGTGGCTGCCACAGTCTTTGGAGAGTTTAATCAGTGCGGAAAGCTGGCACCCAATGCTTGCGGCTACGGTTGGTGCAACTTACAGGGACATTGTTAATAAGTATTATGATATGACTTGTGATGATAGTATTCCTCGTGCGAAAGCACTTGGAGCATTTGACTTTAGAGGCGAGGAGTGTACGGAGTCTGCCGTTAAGGCTGGAGCGGGATGGTGCTTATCATTCCTTAATACTGCAACAGTTCCGACTATTCCATACCTTGAGAAGAATTATAACTGTGACTGCACAAAGGAGCCGGTGGCATTCGGAAGTCCAAGCACAGAACACTCGGTAATGTGTAGTAATTATGCAGTGGATGGCGATGAGGTGACACTTCTCAGAAGATTACTTACTGAGATTTATCCTAATACAAGCTTTAGTGCAGTGCTTGATTCTTATGATTACTGGAATATTATAGATAATGTGTTGCCACAGATTAAAGATGAGATTATGGCACATAATGGATGTATGCTCATGCGTGGTGACTCAGGCGACTGCGTGGAGGTGGTTACTAAGACTGTTTTCAAGCTTTGGGATGAGTTTGGTGGTACAGTAAACAGCAAGGGTTACAAGGTTCTTGACCCGCATGTTAAGGCAATTTACGGTGATTCAATCACAGTTCAGCGTTGTGAGGCAATCTATGAGATTCTTGCCCAAAATGGTTTCGCCTGCTCTAACGTAGCTCTGGGTGTTGGTTCATTCTCTTTCCAGTGCATCGAGGAAGACGGGGAGCTTAAACCTTTCACAAGAGATACATTTAGCTCATGCGTCAAGGCAACTTACTGCGAGATAGCAGGAGAGCCGCATCCTATCTTTAAGAACCCGAAGGATGGCGGATTTAAGAAGTCTCAGAAGGGTTGCTGTGTGGTTTATAAGGATGCAGAGGGCAACTACAGTTACAAGGATGAGTTTACTTGGAAGGAAGCTTGCGAGAATTCAGAGAATCAGCTTGTTACGGTGTTTAAGGACGGCGTGCTTGTGAAAGAGCAGACTTTGCAGGAAGTTAGAAATGTGTTGCATGAAGGTAGATTTTAATAACAGGAGGCAGATTTATGTATAGTTTTAATGCAGTGGAAGTAAAGGATAAAGTAGTTGCTTGGATTAGAGATTTTTTTGAAAAGAACGGTCCGGGTTGTAATGCAATTGTTGGTATTTCAGGAGGTAAGGATTCGTCTATAGTAGCAGCACTTTGCGTAGAGGCACTTGGTAAGGACAGAGTAATCGGTGTGCTTATGCCATGCGGAGAGCAGGCTGATATTGATATGGCACGTCTTTTGGTTGATACACTTGATATTCGCAGTGTTGTGGTAAATGTGAAGGCGGCAGTGGACGGTTTGCTTTCAGCTATTCCTTCAGATATTGAGATTTCTACACAGACAAGAACTAATGTGCCACCACGTATTCGTATGGCTACGCTTTATGCAGTGGGACAGAGCATGAACGGACGTGTGGCTAACACATGTAATCTTTCAGAGGACTGGGTTGGTTATTCAACAAGATACGGCGATGCGGCAGGAGATTTCAGCCCGTTATCAAGACTTACCGTTACAGAGGTTAAGGAAATTGGTAGAGTTTTGGGCTTGCCGGATGTCCTTGTAGACAAGGTTCCTATTGACGGACTTTGCGGAAAGACTGATGAGGATAATCTTGGTTTCACATATGCAGCACTTGACCGCTATATTCGTGAGGGCGTTATGGAGGATGAGGCAACTAAGGAAAGAATTGATTATCTTCACAAGAGAAATCTTTTTAAGTTAGAACTTATGCCTTGTTTTGAATATGAAGGTTAGTCATCGGGGGGAGTGTTCGAATGAGCACCCGATGACCGGTATGAGGAGGGCGAGCCAGGGGCTCGCCCTGAATATACGATACGTAAGGAGTTGCATATATGACGTATGTTTGTAGTAAAGAGGAAAAGGAATATCTTGCGAGATATGATATAAGCGCGTATGAGCGTCCTTCTTTAGCAACTGACATAGTTGTTTTTTCTATTCTTAATGATGGTGTCAGCGACAATATTCGCAAACTTCAGAAGAAGTCGCTGAAAGTTCTTCTTATTAAAAGGGCTTCGTATCCATACAAGGATTGCTGGGCTTTGCCGGGAGGATTTTTAAGACCGGGGGAAGATGTTATAGCTAATGCAACCAGAGAACTTTTTGAGGAAACAGGTGTCAGTGATGCGTATTTGCAGTTGGTAGGAACCTATGGTGAGAAGGGCAGGGATCCAAGAGGCTGGATTGTTTCCAATACATTTATGGCGTTGGTGGATGGTAATAAATGCACCCCCAGAGCGGGAACGGATGCGTGGGAAGCCCGTTGGTTTAGTGTGGAGCTGATTAAAGGCGACGCGGAGAATTCAAGCACAGTTAATTATACACTTCGCTTTATTAATGAGGAAACCGGACAGGAGCTTGTGGCTGAATTGCAGGAACACAAGGTGTATCGCAATTTTCACCGGACTGTAAGTTATGAGATTGTGTCGGGTGGCGGTATTGCATTTGACCATGCAAAGATAGTTCTTAACGCATTACTTTCTCTTAGAGAAAATGTGGAGAATAACCTTAAAGTTGCATTTAATCTGATGCCGGAGATGTTTACGTTGACAGAACTGCAAAATGCTTTTGAGATTATATTGGATAAGAAGCTTTTGACTGCTAATTTTAGAAGAAAAATAGCTGATTATGTAGATGAGACGGACAAGATAATTGAGGGTGCAGGGCATAGACCTGCGAAGTTGTTTAAGCGAAAGATTGAGGTGTTTTATGATTAGATTGTATGATGGTGTAGCACCGGGAACGGAGGATCTTTTGATCGCAGAAGAATCTTTTGAAGAACCGGACAAGGAGGGCAATATTAAGCAGATTGTTCAGCATGTTACGGAGCCGGTGATGTATGAATTTCTGCCGGAGCATCCTACCAAAACTGCGGTGATTATTGTTCCTGGGGGAGCATTCAGAAGGCAGGTTATGAATCAGGAAGGTGCTGATGTTGCAAAGTGGTTTAATTCTTTGGGCATTGCAGCCTACGTGTTGAAACAGCGTTTGCCTATTGATGAACATAGCAATCGTTATGATGTAATACTGATGGATATGCAAAGAGCCATAAGAAAAGTGCGAAATGTACACGAAACTGTTGGTGTGATTGGCTTTTCAGCCGGAGGCTATGCGACGGCACTGGCATCCACAGGATATGATATTGATGTAAAGAAACTTGCAGGAGAGGGCTATGTGCCTGATGAAGCGGATGAATTGTCGGCACGTCCGGACTTTACTATACTGGGATATCCGGCTATATCGTTGGAAGTACAGACAGTAGCTTTTGCAAAGAAGATGGGCATTGATATAGCAGGCTGTACTATAGAACAGATACTTTTGAAAGCGGAAGAGCTTAATTGTGTTCCTGTTCATGAGCGTGCCCAGCTTGAACGTTATAATCCGGCAAAGATGGTAACAGCAGATACGCCGCCTGCATTCATATTCGAGACGGACGATGACAAAACAACTCCTTGCGAGAACAGTATAGAGTATTATACTGCTCTGAGAAAAGCAGGAGTTTGTGCGGAACTTCATATATTTGCAAAGGGCGGACATGGCTTTAACTTAGGTGCAGGCAAAAGCGCAGGTCAGTGGAAAGAGTTGCTGGTTACGTGGATTAAGGAGAATCGGTTGTTGTAAATTCATGCTCCATAACATAGTCGATAAATGCCTTGAAGTGTCTTGAAATCCACTTGTTTTTGTGATAGATAAGCTGTTTCCAGATGTCGATTTCGAAATCAATGATATCTAGGTATACAAGTGTTCCTTCAGCGACCTTACGACTTGTTACGAAGTCCGGTAGGAAGGAGATTCCAACGCCTTTTTCCATGGAGTATGTGATAAGGTCGGTACGTCCGATTTCCATAACGGGCTTGATTTCAAGGGACATGCGGGCAAGCATATTGTCAAATACACGTCTGTAACCCATCTTTTTCTCGGTGAGTATGAAGGGTTCATCAATAATATCTTTAATCGAAAGATTTTTTCGATTGGCGAAAGGGGAGTTTGCACCTGTGACGAAATGTGTCGAGATGCGCTCCTCTTTTGCTATTATGTAGTCCTGCTGATAAACGTGGCTGTCTAGTGTAAATATAACATCAGCCTCGTTGTGGTCTAAGATTCTGAACATATCATCGGTGTCAGCAGTTGAAAACTTCAGTGCAATTTTAGGATAGTGCTGATAAAAATCATGATAGTTGCGGGTAAGCATCATTTCACATACCGAATCCGGAGTTACAATGTGAATATTACCTGATATTTCGTGTGAATCAGTAAAGTTTTCTTTGAATTCATCAGTAAGATGGCTAATCTGCTGGGCGTAGCGAAGAAGTTCTATTCCCTTTTCCGTGAGACTGATGGTGTGGTTGATACGTTCAAAAAGCAGGCAGTCCAGTTCCTTTTCAAGCTGCTTTATCTGAAATGATACCGTGGACTGGGAATATCCCAGTTCTTCTGCGGCCTTAGTAAAGCTGTTAAGCTCCGCAACCTGCACAAAAGTCATAAGATTTCTAATTTCCATAGCATACTCCTTTGCAAAATATCCATCGAATATATCGACGGTGAATATTAAAAACATCAATTTTATTAATCGGCAAATTTATTATATACTAACCTCAGTTAAAAAACAATTTAATGTTACTAATTCATTTTGGAGGGTTTTACGATGCCAAATATTAAGTTTTATGACCATGCACAGATTCCCATGGAGATGCACAAGGTAAAGATCGTTCAGAAATTGAATCTTTTGCCTGCAAGACAGCGTCTTGTAAAGATGGAGGAGGCAGGTTACAACACATTTATGCTTCATAATGGAGATATTTTCATGGATATGTTAACAGATTCAGGTGTTAATGCCATGAGTGATAATATGCAGGCTGCGATGCTTCATGCAGATGATGCTTATGCGGGTAGTGAGACATTTTACAGAATGAGAGATAAGCTTGAAGAGATTATGGGTATCAAGTATCTCTTGCCGGCACATCAGGGCCGTGCTTGTGAGCACATTATTGCACAGCATTTTGTGAAGCCGGGAAGTACTGTAATTATGAACTATCATTTTACAACTTCTAAGGCACATGTTACACGTCTTGGTGGAAAGGTTGAGGAGCTTGTTAAGGATGAGGGACTTGTGACTAAGAGTACACTTCCTTTCAAGGGTAATATTGATCTTGAAAAGGTTAAGGCTTGTATTGAAAAAGAAGGTGCAGAGAATATTGCCTATATGAGACTTGAGGCAGGCACAAATCTTATTGGCGGACAGCCGATTTCTTATGAGAATATGAAGGAGGCAACTGACCTTGCAAAGCAGTATGGTATTCTTACAGTGCTTGATGCTTCACTTCTTCAGGATAACCTTTACTTTATAAAGATTCGTGAAGAGTCTATGAAGGATAAGTCAATCAGAGAGATTACAAGAATGATTGCAGATTTATTTGATATTGTGTATTTCTCAGCAAGAAAGTTCGGCTTTGGTCGTGGTGGCGGAATTCTTGTTCGTGATGAAGCTATGTTCCACGAACTTGAAGATTATGTAACTATGTTCGAGGGCTTCCTTACATATGGTGGTATGTCAGTAAAGGAGATGGAGGCACTTATTATCGGATTTGAAGAGACTATGGATATGGACGTTATCTCGCAGGCACCTCAGTTTATTAAGTACTGTGTTGATGAGCTTGATAAGTACGGTGTACCGATGGTTACACCTGGTGGTGGACTTGGTGCCCATATCAATGCAAGAGAGTTTGTAGATCACATTCCTTCAGAGCAGTATCCATCAGGAGCACTTGTTGCTGCACTTTATATGTGTGGTGGTATCAGAGGTATGGAGCGTGGTACTCTTTCAGAGGAGCGTAATCCGGATGGAACAGAGCATATTGCTTCAGTTGAGATGGTGCGTCTTGCATTCCCACGTCGTGTATTTACTTTGTCTCAGACAGAGTATGTTATTGACAGGGTAAAATGGTTATATGACCACAGACATCTTATCGGAGGTCTTAGATTTGTTCATGAGCCAAAGACTTTAAGATTCTTCACAGGTAAACTTGAGCCGGTTTCAGATTGGCCACAGAAGCTTATGGAGGCTTATATTGCTGAGTTTGGCGAAGAGATTGAGTAATAGTATATAGATGCGTACATTTTGAAAATAAAACTACATACAAAGTTCACAAAGCGAATAGTACTATGGTACTGTTCGCTTTGTCTATTATGCACAAACTTACCAGATTGTTGCACTAAAGCGAAAACAAGGGCTTTAGTTCGTTGAATTATTTGTCGATATATGTTATATAATACACTATAGAAGCACATTTGGGGGATTATTATTATGAGAACCTATTGTTTCAGAACATGCATTTCGATTAGTCACAGTAATGACGGCGTAAGGGAGAATGCACATGGTCATACGGTTGAGGTTGCAGCTTTTTTGCGACTGAATGAGCTGCTTTCTGATATTAGAAAATTTGAGGATACAGAAAAGTTGATTGCGGAGTGTCTGTCACAGTACCAGGAGCAATATCTTAATGATATGCAGGGGTTTAAGGGAGATTCCAGCATAGAGAATCTGGGAGAGATTTTGTTCTACTCACTGGCAGACAAACTTGATAGCAACAATATATTTATGGAGAAACTGGAAATAGGGGAAACGCCCCTTAGGACTTACATTGTAACGAGGACGATGTAAAAGGACACATGGAGGTGGAAAGTATGAGGAAGAGAAATAATTTTGTGAGAAAGATGGCATTATTGCTTAGCGGTATGTATGCCGCATGTGCAATTGCGATGCCTGTATGCAGTGTCGATGCGGCAACAGCTGATCCGACATCCACAATTGTTATTGATGGTAATATTGCGGATTGGAAGGGCGTTGATTCGCTTCCGGTATCGGACGGTAGTGTTTCAGAGTGGAGACTTGCTAAGTCGGCAGACGGAAGTAAACTGTACTTAAGTTATAACGGTGTTGCATCTACAGAATGGGATAGTAATTATCAGTGGGATTTTGTGCAGATTACTTATCCTAACGGAACAAGCTATAATATGCAGGTGGCTAATATTGCAAGCGGATGGATTGCACCGGGAGCTGAGGTTGCCATGACTAATGGTGCCAGTGGTAACAATGCCGGTGATTATGCGGTTGAGTGCCTGCTTCCTATACCGGATGCGGCAACAGCAACGGCGGAAGATATGAGTGGTTATACTGTTACATTTGCAGGTACTACGATTTCAATGAATGATATACCTGAGTTTATTCCGGCATCTGAAGTTGAACCGGTGTACGAAGGTATTGTTGTAGATGGTAAATTTGATGACTGGGATGCGGTTGCTAAAACAGAGGCAGCATGTTCCAGCACAGAGCATACATATGAGTGTTTGAGCAATGTTGCTTGTGTATTTGATGGAGATTATGTGTATATCTATCTTCAGGATGGTAAAGATGGTAATGCTGCAGGTGCAGGAACTCATTCCAACGGAAGATATTCTATTACAACAGATCTTGGAAGACAGTTGGTGTTTGAGATTTCAACTGCTAATGGTGGTAGTGTGTCCGGTGTTGCAGGTGCAACAGCATCATACTATGGAAATCAGTGGGAAATTGCCATCCCGGCAAGTGAGTTGCCTATGTGGAAGCAGGGAATTTCATTTGGTTTATATCAGACAGAGCCATTTATTTCAGGTATCGTTAATGTTAAAGGAGAGAATGCCACAGGTCCGGCAGGTGAGTTTTCAGGCATTGTGTATGACGGACTTTACGGTGACTGGGATGCGTATCCTCATACTTTGATTCAGTATGCAACAGCAGGTACTCAGACTGATGATCCTGATGGAGAAGGTGCGCTTTATCTTGAAGATACTATTCTGTACGGACATGTTGTATCTACTATGGATGCACATCTTGAGCAGATGGGGGGAGAGTTTGACAGTGCTATTTCAATATGTTTCAACGGTGACCGTTCATATAATGGTGATATGAGCTGGAATTTTTATCCGAGACTTGTAGCAGTTGCACCGGATGGAACTATTAACTGGGATCCTGATACAGAGAATATGGAAGAAGGAAAGACATATGAGTATTATCTTGCTG
>JAFQIQ010000235.1 GCA_017397445.1 Lachnospira sp. | reverse complement strand
TTGATGTGGTATATGTTTATTGGAATATAACAGCTCAATCCAACTCATCATATACATTTTGTAATTCACCGCAAACGATTAAGATAATTAGGTTTGGTACTACATTTATAAATACTTCAACTAATATGACAGATACAAGTCACATGTTTTCAAGCTGTAGTGCGGAAAGCATAGAAGGTCTTGAAAAATTAAATACATCTAATGTAACTGATATGAGGTTAATGTTTGGTCATATGTCAATTACAAGTCTGGACATAAGTATGTGGAACACATCTAAAGTAACCGATATGTATGGAATGTTTATTGGTAATACTCTATTAACGTCTGTAAATGTAAATGGCATAGACACATCCAATGTTGTGGATTTTTCATATATGTTTAGCGGATGCAAAAAGCTTGCATCCGCAGATTTAAGTGGCTTTAATACACAGAAAGCAACTTCTTTTGAAAAAATGTTTAGTAACTGTAGTTCATTGACGAGCTTAAATTTATTGGGATTTAAAACATCTAATGTAACTGATATGAATGAGTTGTTTTACAATTGTAGCATGTTAAGTACAATAGATGTAACAGAATTTGATACATCTAACGTAACTAGTATGTCTTATATGTTTGGCTCTTGTAAAAAGCTTAATTCGTTGAATGTAAGTAAATTTGATACGTCTAAAGTAACTGATATGTCAGGTATGTTTTCCGGTTGTGAAACTTTGACTTTATTAGATGTAGATAATTTTGATACATCTAGCGTAACTAGTATGTTTTATATGTTTGGCTCTTGTAAGAAGCTTAATTCGTTGAATGTAAGTAAATTTGATACGTCTAAAGTGACTGATATGTCAGGTATGTTTTATGGTTGTGAAACTTTGACGTTATTAGATGTAGACAATTTTGATACTTCTAATGTTAAAGATCTTTCTAGTTTTGTTTCGCATTGTAGTGCATTAGAAGCAATAGATATGAGTAGCTTTAGAACACCAAAACTTGAAAAATTTTGTAATGTTTTCTTAGAGTGTTCATCGCTTAAAGAGGTAGACTTAAGTAACTTTGATTTTTTGGCAATACAGCAGATTTATTACAATTTTAAAAACAATGATGCATTGCATCTTATAAAAATGCCAAAGAATTTTACTATAGATGCAAACAATCTTAAAGAAGCGTGGTATAAGTTAAACAGTGACAAGACTGTTGATAAAACCCAGAAGTACGAAATATTGTCTGTAACAACAGAGCCGTTTACTTTAGTAAGAGAATTTACACATAGTTGCGACAATGTAACTGATGGCAAAGGGACCTGCTCAATGTGCGGAGTAACAGTTCTTTATGGTGATAACAACGATGATGGTAAGTTAACTGTTAACGATGCGGTTATTTTAAAGAAGTATCTGGCTGGTGAAACGGGAACGAATATTAACCTGGGTGCTGCCAATGTAAATGTGGATTCTAAGATAAGCGTAGAGGATGCGGTTAAGCTTATGCAGAAGCTTGCAGGTATGGATGTTGAGTTAGGCGTGGCAGAGTAAAGAAAATTATGTTTAGTGGTGCGGTTGAGGTAACTTTACCGCACCAGTTTTGAGTAATAAATATTTTAATTAATTTATAAAAAATACTTGACGTAAATTAAGAGTGATGATAATATATCTATATTGAATGTATAACTTACATTTGCAATTCTAAAGTCGCTCCGGCGACTGTTACGCCCCGCATGGGTAAAGTTAAAGAGACGAAGTAATTCGCAAGATGACTGTCCGTGCAATCGGCGATGAATTCCCAACATTTATAATTAAATACAAAAGGAGGGTACTGGATGGGGAAACGTGACATTAGTATTAATGCGTGGTTAAAGGACAAAGCTGGTGTCGTCTGCGGAGTTTGTATCGCAGTATCGTGCGTGTGATAAGCTGACTCCGGTTATAACATTGGTGCTTTATTATGGCTATAAGGAGGAGTGGAATGGTCCTGTACAGCTTTATGATATGTTGGAACTACCAGAGGAATTAAAAAGCTTTGTACCGGATTATAAGCTTAATTTAGTAGAACTTGATAAAATTGATAATAAAAAGTTTGTTACTGATTTACAAGTTATGTTTGGCATGCTAAAATATAGAAAGGATAAAAAATCTTTAGCAAGATACATGAATGAACACAGGGATTATTTTGCTAAGGTTGATGGAGCTACATTTGATGCAGGATTGTCACTTTTAAGTTTTAGCGGAGCGTTGGCAAAGAAGTTGGAAAGACTGTGGTAATCCAGACATGAGGAGCAGTTGAAAGGGATTACGGAAAAGAAGGGAGAGCATGATATGTGTAAGGCGATTGAGGATATGATTAATGATGGTGTTGAGGCCGGCAAGGAGATTGGCAAAGAGATTGGCAGGCAGGAGGGGGAGATTATTGGAGCTGTTAAAATGTGTAAGGATTTGGATGTTTCTAAGGATGAGACTGTTAAACGTGTTAGTGAGAAGTTTCAACTAGCAAAGAATCAAGCCGAAGAATATGTTGAACAGTATTGGGGATGATAATTAGGATTAAAGCTATGGGGCATTTTTGTCGCATAGCTTTATTTATTACTTAGAGTAAATAATGTATCAACACATACTTTAGGTTTTTCCCGCATATACTCTACAAAAACTACGTAGGATTTTATATGCTTAATCTATTATGGGCAGCTATGATTGCCATAGGAATTATTTATGCGGCATTAACAGGTAATATGGCAGCTGTTTCTGATGGGATTCTTTCTTCAGCGAAGGAGGCGGTGTCCCTTTGTATAACTATGCTCGGTGTTATGGCATTATGGACCGGACTTATGGAGATTGCTACCAAGTCCGGTCTTGTTGCGGGATGTACGAAAAAGATTGCACCTTTTATGCGGTGGCTATTTCCTGGAATAAATGTGGAATCGGACGCTATGCAGTATATGACTACCAATGTTATTGCCAATATGTTTGGACTTGGATGGGCGGCGACGCCGGCAGGTCTTAAGGCTATGGAGGCATTAAGAAACCAAGATGAGACGGGACTTGCAAAGAAGGGGGTTGCAACAGATGCTATGTGCACATTTTTGGTGATGAACATATCTTGTCTTCAGCTTATTCCGGTAAATATGATTGCTTACAGAAGCCAGTATGGAAGTGCCAATCCCACAGGTATTATAGTTCCGGCACTTATTGCTAATCTTATTAATACAGTGATTGCCATAGCATTTTGCAAAATAGTGTGTAGCATAAGGAAGGGCAGGTGCAGAGGCTGATGGACTTTCTTGTTGCTACTTCAACCTACATAATTCCCTTGGTTATATTCTTTATTGTTGGATACGGTGTTCTTAACAAAACGGATGTTTATGACGTGTTCGTGGAAGGTGCGAAGGATGGAATGAAGACGGTGTGGAATATTGCACCGACGCTTATAGGACTTATGGTAGCAGTGGGGGTGCTTAGAACTTCAGGATTTTTGGATTTCCTTGGAGGTTTGCTTGCACCCGTAACGGAGGGTATAGGTTTTCCTTCGGAGCTGGTACCTCTCACTTTAGTTAAAATGTTTAGTTCTTCTGCGGCAACGGGTTTGCTTTTGGATGTGTTTAAAGAGTTTGGAACGGATTCTTATGTGGGACTTATAGCATCTATTATGCTAAGTTGCACGGAGACTATTTTTTATACTATGTCGATTTATTTTCTTACTGCAAAGATAACAAAAACCCGCTGGACGTTGCCGGGTGCTTTGGTGGCAACGTTAGCGGGTGTTATTACAAGTGTAATTATCGTGAATATTTTTTAAATGAGATGTTAATGTCAACATCTCCCTTTATACCGTCAACAGAACCGGTATTAGTGTACTGCCACATAGATATTTCGTATGGAAAGTAAAGCTGTGTTGAGTATGAAGCAAACCACTTGTCGTAATCTTCAAGGCGCTCGTACTCCACCATTCCTGCAAAGTATCTGATGTTAGAATAAATCATAGGTGTGTAGCCGGCACTTTTAATTGTGTCGCAAAATGCTATGATAACGTCAGTAAGCTCTTTGGCAGAAAGTTTTTCCTGACGGCCGTCTGCATTGGCGATGTCTTCAACATCAATTGCGATAGGGTATGTTACATCATAGCCTTTGATGGAGTCGAGAACATAGTTAGCTTCTTCTACGGCTTCGTCTTTTGTTGTAGCCTGCGAGAAGAAATAAACGCCCATATCAAGGCCGTTGGCAGTGGCATTCGTTGCATTGGTATCAAAGTTTGTGTCCTTGACAATCTTGCCATCGCTATAGCCGCGATATGCACAGCGCACCATAACGTAGTCAACACCACTTGCTTTAACCTTGGCAAAATCAATGTTGCCCTGATACTTGGAAACATCGATACCTTTGACAGAAGTAATGTTGCCGTCAGAGTAAGAGATTTCGCCGTTATCATTGGTTTTAAAGTTTGCCTGTGTCAAAACATTTTTCTTGAGAGAACTGTTTACCGGTACAAACTTGTATATGCCCTCGTCCATATAAACGATGTGGTCAGGATAATAAACCCTGAAAAGGTATGTGGCACTGTCGCCGGCGGTAAGACGCTTTTTAACAAGCTCAAGGACATCTGACTTAACCTCAGCAGTGACCTCATCTTCTACCTGTTCTCTTGCTTCGCGTTTGATGACATTATACTGATTCTCGGACAGAATAGTAGGCTTGCCGTCAAGCATCTGTATGCGGATTTTGTAGCGTACTACAAGAAAAATGTTACATGCAATACTAAGTATAGCGATAACTGCCAGTATAGGAATCAGGACTGACTTGCGCTGACGCTTCTTGGAGCGTTTGCGACCTGAACTTTTAACTGGTGCCGGTTGTGGCACGGTTGCGGCCGGTGTTGGCTGTATATTAGGTGCGTCCTGTGTTTCAGGCATCACTGTATTGTTATCTAAATCGTTATTCATGAATTCCTCCGTAATAAAAATCTTGTATGTTTTTCTAAGGTGTGGTATTGTAACAATGTTGGTTAAATTAAACCACACAATATAGAATAACAGAAATATACTAAAATTGAAACATAAATTAGAGGAAAGTGTATATGATTAGTGCAAATGTTTTGGAAGCCCTTGGAAATACGCCTCTTATCAAACTTAATCGTATGGTAGATGATAATATGGCGCAGGTGCTTGTGAAGTTTGAAGGTTTGAATGTAGGTGGTTCTATTAAAACAAGAACTGCGTACAATATGTTAAAAGATGCAGAAAGTAAAGGATTGCTTGGGCCTGATACTATTATTGTAGAGCCTACAAGTGGTAATCAGGGAATTGGTCTTGCACTTATAGGTGCGGTAAAAGGATATAAGACAATAATTATTATGCCGGATTCCGTAAGTGAGGAGCGAAGAAAGCTTGTAAAGCATTATGGAGCAGAAGTTATTCTGGTTCATGATGACGGTAACATAGGCGAGTGTATTGAGGAGTGTTTGAGAATTGCCCTTGATATGGCTAAAGAGAATCCTAATGTATTCGTGCCGCAGCAGTTTGAGAATCCTGCTAATCCGGCAGTACATAAGAGCAGTACAGCTCTGGAGATATTGGACCAGGTGGATGGTCCGATACACGGTTTTTGTTCAGGAATAGGAACAGGCGGTACTATTACCGGTATCGGCGAGGTGCTTAAAGAAAAGAATCCGGATATGACAATCTGGGCAGTTGAGCCTGAGAATGCTGCAATTCTTTCCGGTGGAAGTATTGGCACTCATGTGCAGATGGGAATTGGTGACGGGGTTATACCGCCGATTCTCAATCTCAACATTTATGATGATATATATGTTGTTACGGACGAGGAAGCTTTAGGTGCGGCGAAGGATCTTGCCAGACTTGAAGGAATTATGTGCGGAATCTCAAGTGGAACCAATGTTGCTGCTGCAATGGCATTGGCAAAGAAACTTGGACCGGGAAAAACAGTTGTCACAGTGCTTCCGGATACGGCGGAAAGATATTTTTCAACGCCGCTATTTGAAGATTAGTGACTAATATTATGATGGAGGAATGTTATGAAAAAGTATTTTGCAGAATTTATTGGAACATTTGTACTTACTTTCATTGCTTGTGGTGCAGCATCATTCACTGCAGGTTATGAAGGTTATCTTGGAGTAGTGGGTATTGCACTCATATTCGGTTTGGCAGTAGTTGCTATGGCTTATTCAATCGGTAATATCTCAGGTTGTCATATTAATCCGGCAGTGTCATTTGGTATGTTGCTTTCAGGAAGAATGAGTCTTGTTGACTTCATGGGATATGTAATTGGCCAGATGCTCGGTGGTATTGCAGCAGGAGCAGCTATGTTTGGTCTTTCCAAGTCATTTAATGCAGAGATTATGGCTCAGTATAAGATGTATGGAGTTAATCTTACAAGTCTTGGAACTAATGGTTTCGACGCACAGGGAGGTTTTCTTCAGGTAAATGTTTGGGGTGCCGTAATTATTGAAGTTTTCCTTACATTTGTATTCGTACTTACAGTTATCGGTGTGACATCAAAGGCTGAGAACAGCAAGGTTGCCGGTCTCGTAATCGGTCTTACACTCACATGTGTACACCTTTTCGGTATTCCATTCACAGGAACAAGTGTAAATCCTGCAAGAAGCTTTGGTCCTGCACTTATTAAGGCCCTTCTTGACGGTGATTCAACAGCACTTTCTCAGGTTTGGGTATTTATCCTTGCACCACTTGTAGGTGCAGCTCTTGCAGCTCTTGTTTATATGGTGCTTTCAAAGCCGGCAAAAGAAGCAGTTGTAAAGGATTCTGATGACGATGAGGAAGACGAAGATGATTCAGAGGAGTAATTTTTAATAAACGTTTTTATAGAGTGATTTATTGATTAATGGGCGCTAGCTATATGTTTGACAGACTGTTACGCTTTTCGACAAGTGAGAACGGGTCTGTCAAGCATATAGTAGCGCCCTTATTAATATGACAAATAAATCCAAAAGAACTTTTTTAAAAATATAAAATTATCTATTGACAAAGTGTTTTTGAGGTGTTATTATACCCTTACAATACATCACACACACAGACTATATGCAAGGCTACAGAGTTTCGAACTCTTTGGCGCGGGCGAGAAGATATTGATATCTTTTCTGTTCTGAATTAACCTTGTATATATAGCAATCTATAAGGTCAGGGTCAGTAGCGTTTTCAAAGTTGGAGTAAGCAGTTTCAAGTGCCAGCTTTGTCATATTGATTTCGTCCATTAGATATTTTTCATTGTAGGAAACTACCGGAGTTTCTTTCTTTTTTAATAATCTCATATAATCCCCCTTTAATTGATTTGCGCAAATTACCATATGAGTTATGTAATTGGCAGTTAGCGGTAAAGCTTGTTGCTTTATTTAAGTATAGTCGTAAAGATAGGCTTCTATACAATTTTTTGAATTTTTATAAAAGGAGAGCATGTATGGATGGTGGAAGCGAAAGTATAAGAGTGCTGTTCGCAGTTCTGATTACCATAGCCGCCGTTTTCGATGATATGAAAAGATATAAGATATCTAATCGTATTGTGGGAGTAGGATTCGTGGTTGCGGTTGCTGTGAATGTGTTTGAGTTGTTTACGACCGGAAAGGTAGTAGCATATTTTAGCGGTGGACTTGTTGCATTTGTTATTATGCTAATTGCATATGCGGTGATGGCAGTCGGGGCAGGAGATGTGAAGCTTGCCGGGGTCCTTGGAATGTTTCTGGGGTTGGATATGATATGTAAAGTGTTGGTGTTAGCATTTTTATACACCGGTCTGCTGGGAACATTGGTATTTCTTATGGGGCACAGTCGGGAGATAAAACTTGCAATTGGAAAGGTGCATACAATCCATTATAGTTTAGCATTGCTATTCGGAGAGGTGTGCGGATTAATGACAATGTATGCGGAGGTGTGGATATAGTGAGTAAAATGTGTGTGATATATGTAAAGGACAGAGAGTATGGAAATCGTTTGTTAAATACATTGACAGGACGGGGAACAAGGCGGCTGGCTGTCAGTTTTATCAATGAGAGTACAGAGTTAAAGCAGTTGATGGAGGGGGAGAATAAAGTTGACTGTATAATAACAGATGAGGAAAGCTACTTTGAAGATATAGGTAACAGATGTGAGGAAAGTGTAGTGCTGTTGACGGAGGAACATATGTCAGATAAGCAGGTAAAAGGTACGTATGGAGACAATGTAATAGGTGTAAACAGATATCAGCCGGCAGATAATGTGTATCGTCAGATTGTTGAGGGCATAGGTATGCGAAAAAAGCATAGATTTGCCAGTTCAGATATTATAGGCATATATACTCCGGTCTGTGTGCAGGAAAGAACAGCCTTTGCATTAAATGTGGCGAAAGTTTTGTCAGAGAAGTATAGTGTGCTTTATATCACACTTGATGTGTTTTCGGGTTTGAGTGAGATTTTACCGGAAAGGGATAGCGGATGCCTGTCCGATGCATTGTATTATTATATGCAGGGAAAAGAGGCAGGTGTTTCTAAGATAAAGCAGACTGTGAACTCATACAATGGAGTGGATTACATAGCTCCTGTAAGATGCGTTGAAGATATAGAATGTATGAGTATGGATGATATTGTGGGCTTTGTTATGTGTGTTGCGGGGTGTAAGGAATACGAAAAAGTTGTATTGGATATTTATTCTTTGCGCAATGAGGTGTACAAACTAACAGATATATGCAGTGATATCTATATGCCTGTTAAGGAGGATTATCTGGCAGTGAAAAAACTGCAGGAATACGAGAATTATAATTGTAGTGTGGGACGGGCGGAAAGCATTAGTGCAGCTGTTAAAGTGAAACTGCCGGTAGGAGAACGGGGAGTATGTGAGGACTTTTGGGAACATATAGAACGTGGTGGTATGTACAGATATGTGAAGAGTCTTTTATATAAAGGCGGTGAGTGTTCGCATGATGGATTATGATGAACTGCTAAAAAGACTTCGAAAGAAAGTATATGAATCTATGGATTTGAAGGAGGATATGAAAGATGAGCGGTTAAAAGAATTGATTGATGAGTGTGTGGCCGAAGAAAGTAAAAATGCGTACATTAACATTACGACAAGAAGACGGGCAGAGCAGGATATATTTAATTCTATAAGAAAGTTTGATATATTGCAGGAGTTGCTGGATGATGATAATGTGACAGAGATTATGATTAACGGCTATAAGAATATCTTCATAGAGCGTCAGGGTAGAATAAGCAGATGGAATAAAGAGTTTGAGAATTCTCAGAAGTTGCAGGATATTGCCCATAGGATAGCGGCGCTTTCTAACAGATTGGTCAATGAATCTGTGCCTATAGTTGATACGAGATTGTCGGATGGCTCCCGAGTGAATATTGTATTGTCGCCGATTGCCATAGATGGTCCTGTTATCACAATCAGAAAATTCTACGAAATCCCTCTTACCATGGAGAAATTAATAGAGATGAATTCCATAAGCAAGGAAGCGGCCGCATTTTTAAAAGATGCGGTGAATGCCAGATACAATATATTTATCAGCGGAGGAACCGGTTCGGGGAAAACTACATTTTTGAATATATTGTCGGATTATATTCCTAAGGATGAACGGGTTATAACTATTGAGGATTCAGCAGAGCTTAAGCTTCATGATATAAGCAATCTGGTACGTTTGGAAGCGCGCAATGCCAATGTGGAAGGGAAAAATGCGGTTACTATACGGGATTTGCTCAAATCAAGTTTGCGAATGAGACCGGACAGGATAATTGTAGGCGAGGTGCGTGGAGAGGAAACGATGGATATGATACAGGCTATGAATACGGGGCACGACGGTAGTTTGTCCACAGGACATGCCAATAGTCCCACAGATATGCTTTCAAGACTTGAAACTATGGTGCTGATGGGGATGGATATGCCCTTGAAAGCAATACGGCAGCAGATAGCTTCCGCTATTGATATAGTAGTACATTTGGGAAGGTTGAGAGATAAATCAAGGAGGGTTTTACAGATTGTGGAAGTGGAAGGACTTAAAAACGGAGAATATTCAATTCACAAATTATTTGAGTTTGAAGAAATGGGGGAAGAAGACGGTTGCGTGGTGGGCAGCCTTGTCAAAATCGACAGGGGACTTAACTGTGATGATAAGATGCGGGCAGCAGGAATATATCAGATGGTTACTGACGGCGGTAGTGATTCTAATAGTTGTGGCGTACCTGTTTTATAACAATATTTGGGTTATGTTGGTGTTAAGTCCCTATATGAGATTTTACATAAAAGACAAATTACGGGAAAAGGAGGTGGTGGAGAAGAAGCGGATGGCAGCACAATTTAAGGACGCGATGATGACAGTGTCATTTTCTTTGAATGTGGGGTATTCCATTGAGAATGCATTTCGTGAGTCGGTTAAAGAACTTGTGCTTCTGTATGGAGAAAACAGCATGATAGTTGATGAATTCAAGGAAATTGTGAGACGAATTGATAACAATGAAAATGTGGAGGATGTATTGTGTGAATTTGCAAAAAAGTGTGATGTTGAGGATATCAATTATTTTGTTGAAGTGTTCAGATATGCGAAAAGAAGTGGAGGTGATTTGATAAGGATTATAAAGAACACGGCGGGGAACATACAGCAGAAGCTTGAAGTGGAAGAAGAGGTTCAGACAATTATCAGTGGTAAAAAGTTAGAACAGAGGGTTATGAGTGTGATTCCTTTAGGGATGATAGTGTATCTTCGGTTAACGTCGCCACAGATGATGGCAGTTCTGTATGGAAATCTTATAGGAGTCGCGGTCATGACCCTGAGTCTTATTCTGTATGTGGTTGCGTATTATATGGCGAAAAAGATTGTTGATATTAAGGTGTAGGTGTGATGTGTTGGAATGGTTAAAAAAGTGTTATGGACAACTTGATAAGAAAACAAAGAAGTACCTGTTGGTTATATGTGTGGCTGTTTTTGTAATGCAAATAATAAGTCTTGCAAGGGCAGAAGTTGACAGGGAACTTACAAAAGAGGATTTGAGATTTCCAAAGCAAGGGCAGGAAAGCGTGGTTGTGCCGGTGGATATACATTATGATAATGGTCAACAGGTAAATAAATTTAATACCATAATTGAGCTTAAAGCGCCTGAGCTTGGGGAAGAGGAAGTGATGCAGATGTTCGAAAGTGTTTCAAAAGAGTTACCGCAAATAATTCTGGGAGCTAACAGCTCTCTGGCGGAGGTGCACAGTAATCTTAATCTGATTAGGGAGATTGAAAATTCAGCAGTGGACATATGCTGGTATTCTACCAATTATGAATTGGTGGATTCGGCAGGAAATGTTAATAATATGGATTTTGAGAAGGATCGTGTAGAGGATGTGATATTGTTTGCACTAATGAGCTGCGGAAAATATTCGAGGGAGTGTACATTTACAGTGACTGTTGTGTGTAGGGAAATGTCCTCGCAGGAGGCAATGATTGCTAATATCAATAAGTATATTGATACTTCATTAGCAGATAGCAGTCAGGAGTATGGCGTGTTGCCCAAGGAATATGAAGGTGGAACACTTAGTTACTATAAGACCGGAAACAAAACGGACTATGTGTGGGTGATTCTTGGGGTTGCCGCAGCGGCAGCAGTTGTCTTGGGAGATTTACAACAGAAAAAGCAGGAGATATTAAATCGAAGGATACAATTGAGTTTTGATTATTCGGAGGTTGTTTCTAAGGTGACCTTATTAATGGGGGCCGGTATGACAATTCAGAGAGCGTGGGAAAGAATAGTTTCTGATTACAAGGCTCGGGGTGAAAAAGCATTGAAGAGGTACGTTTATGAAGAGATGACGGAAAGTTACAATCAGATGAAAGCAGGGATTCCGGAAGCAGAGGTGTATGAACAGTTTGGTAAACGATGTGAGATTAAGGAGTATCAGAAGTTCAGTACATTGATAGTGCAGAATCTGAAAAAAGGGACAAAAGATTTAACGGCGTTGCTGGAACTGGAAACTATTGAAGCATTTGAGAAAAGAAAGAATATGGCAAGGGTAAAAGGTGAAGAGGCCGGTACGAAACTTCTTGTGCCTATGATAATGATGCTTGTGGTAGTAATGATAATCGTGATGGTGCCGGCACTTATGACATTTGAGATGTAAAAAATTATAGGAGGTTTTATTTATGAACAATATGAAGACAATTAAGAATGCAGTGAAGAATTTTATGTATGAGGAAGATGGTATGGGCGTAGTGGAGATAGTGTTAATTATTATTGTACTGGTAGGGCTGGTAGCACTGTTTAAAGACCAGATTGAAAGTATAGTTAAAACAGTGCTGTCAAAGATGACAACTAAAATTAAGCAGATTTAGAGGAGCTTATGGAGTGTAAAAGAATAAGCGGGCAGATAACAGTGTTTGCTGCACTGAGTTTTATGCTGACAATTGTGCTGATAACAACCTGTATTCGTTCGGCGGTTTCGGCAAATGGGTTGTCAGAGATTGATATGGCATCCAGATTGGCGGTTGAGTCGGCATTTGCAGGGTATAACACTACTCTCATGGATGAATTTGACATAATGGCAGTAGAACAGAACGGTTTGGCAGGCAAATTGCTTAGATATTATGCGAAAGATAATCTTGAAGGAATATGCAAAAATGACGTTGAGTACGTGTATGCAGATTTTGAGAGCAGGACGAGTATGGTGTCTATGGGTGGAATCGGGGTGGAAAAGCAGATTGCTGCCTATATGAATGTAGGAATTTTTTCTGATATTCTTGCGGGCTTTTTGGATGTGGAAAAAGAAACTAAAAAGGCTAAGATAGTTACGGAAATATCAGAAGAGGTTGTGGCATGTGAATCGGTTGTGGCTCAGGCGGATGCAATAATATATGAACTTATCGAATTGGTTGAGGGTATTAAAACTACTGAATCGGGAATTGTATCATATAACGGCAGGGCTGTGGCAACGGGAGACTACTTTGCTAAAGCTGTTATTACTTCACCGCTTTCTAAAGATACGGCATATATTGAAAATGATGCTGTATATAGTGCAGTGACAGGTATGTCTACTAAGTATGTTAATGCTTATGAACTGTTGGATAATATGTTGGATTACGTGGATATCTATGAGGGGATTGAAAAAAACGAAGAAGGTAAGGCGGAAGGTACGCTTGCGAAGCAGTGCGAGAATGGGTACAAAGAAGCCTATAATCAACTTACGGATGCTGTTGCTAAAGTGATTTCTAAGACGGATGCAGCACTTGATAGAATTGCCGGATATGATAAGAAACTTATAGATTGCAAAAGAGCATTTGATGCCTGTAAGGACAAGGTTAATGCTAATGGTGATATTCTGGGAGAGGATGCGAAAGAAACTATAAGTTCAGATATTGATGGTATGAGAAAGACCAATCAGTATATGGGAGCAACAGTTTGTAATGTTTCGGTTATAAAGGTCGCTTTAGAGCATAATAGACAGATACTGAATCGTGCGAAGGAAAGTATGCAGAAACTGAATATGCCTATAGAAGATTGTAGGTATGAATTTTTTGAAGGGTATATTTTGCAATGCAAGGAAGCATTTAAAGGGCTTAGTAACAGATTTTTAAAGTTTGACTATTCCGGAGTGAATTTTGGGATAGGTTCAGGGCTTAAAGTTGTGAAAACTTTAAAGAATACTCTCGCAAATGGCATTGGCGGATTGGTTATGGCAGATAAAGAAGTTTCTTCGTGTGCAATTACTTATTCAGACATGGCATCTTTACATAAAGGAGGTATTACAGGTGGGGATTCTGACTGGTTGGAAGATACTAAGAATCTTGTTTTGGTTAACGAGTATATAATGAACAGGTTTCCTTCAGCAGCTGATGCACTTGAACTTTCAGATGATGATGAACAGTGGTGTGAGTTGCAATATGTAATCGAATATATTCTCTGTGGTAATAAAAGTGATAAAGAAAATCTTAACGGAGTTATATTACAACTGTGTGCTGTTCGTGAAGGTGTCAATATGGCCCATCTTGTTATTGACAGAGAAAAAAGACAGGAGGCGATGACGCTTGCTACGAGTCTGGTGGGTGCCAGCGGAAATGCTGCGGTTATTAAAGTGGCACAGTATCTGATATTGGCGGTATGGGCATTGGGAGAAAGTATATGTGACTTGCAACTTCTGTTGGATGGTGAAGCATTGCCTATGGTTAAAAGCAAAGAGGATTGGAATCTGTCCCTTTCGAATCTGTTGTCTATGAATTTCCAAATTGATAAGGAAGATGGAAAGAATGATGACCGGGATAATAAAGGTGTTACGGATATGGAATATGAAGATTATTTAAGACTGTTACTTTTATCTAAGAACCGTAATGACAAAATTTATGGAGTGATGGATGCTATGGAGCTTAGAATGATTGCATTGGGGGATGCTGCATTTAGGATGAGAGATTATATGTGGAGTGCAAAAGGTGTTATTACTATGAAGTATAAAGATACCAATGAATACTACATAAGGGAAATCTCATACAGTTATGTATAGATTGGGAGAGGAGCTTTTCGCTATGAAACAATGGACAAGTGGGTTGATAATAATTAATAAAAATGTCTGTATGCCGAATATTCATAGCGAAAAGAGCTTCTTTCTGAGAGCATCGGCTACAGTGGAAGCTGCTATAGTTATGCCCTTATTTATATATGCAGTTACGGCAGTTTTATATATGTTTCAGATTATTATGGTGAAGCAGGATATAGATGTGGCAGCATACAATACGGTGAGGACTTTGGCTAAGTATTCTTATGCCTATAACAAGCTTGTGGAATCGGATAGAGAGGTTTCGGCGTTGTCGGCCTACGGGATATTGCTTTCAGAGTTGGGGGCTGATTATGCAAAGGAGCATTATATTGTTGGTGGTAATGCTGGTATTGTGCTGTTGGGCAGTGAGCTAATGTCAGGGTCGGACAATGTCAGTATAAAGGTGTCTTACGCAGTTAAGAATCCCTTTGATGTGTTTGGAATAGGTATAGTTACTATAAGTCAGAATTATTCTTCTCAAGGTTGGACCGGGGATGCAGGTGTTGCGGAAAGCATTAAGAATGCAGAAGAGGAGCGGACTGTTTATATAACTATGTATGGTGAGGTGTACCATACTAGGGAAGAGTGCGCATATATTAACTTGTCCGTGAAAGAAATTCGTTCAAAAGAATTGAGCACAGCCAGAAATCTTGGTGGTGGAAAGTATTACGGATGTGAGTTGTGTATGGATGGGAAAACCTATAAGGAGTTCCCGGGGAATGTTTTTATTACTGAATATGGAGACCGGTATCATAAAGACGGGGAATGTGCCGGTATCAAACGAACAGTCATAGAGGTGCCGCTGTCTTATGCAAAAGAACGGCGTCTGTGTAACAAGTGCAACAGCAGTATTAAAGAAAGCAGGTGACAGATTCGTGATAAATGTGTTGGTAATGGTTTCGTTGTTTATATTGGCGGTGCAGGATATAAAGAGCAAATGTGTAAGTGTGAGAGCTGTGGTCGGACTAGGTTTTCTGTCCTTAGTGTATGGGTTATATAGGCTTAATTTTCAAAATGTGACTATTTCACCGTTGCTTGTTATTGCAGGGATAGTATTTATGGTGTTTCTTTTGATAATGAGTATTGTGTTAAAAGCTCTTGGAATGGGGGATGTTATTGTTACCGGTATGCTGTTACCGGTGAAAGGTGTGGTGTTCACTGTGAGTACATTTATGCTGGCGGTGACTCTGATGGCGATTGTAGTCACCTGTGGAATAATGATGAAGAAAGTAAGGCGGAGAATGTCCGTAGCGTTTTTACCGTATATGACAGTTGCTGCACTGGGGGTGATGATATGTGGCTAAAGGCGTCTTTTACAGTGGAGAATTCGGTGATTGTTCCGGTGTTTGTTATGATATTGATTTTATTTATTATGGTCACATTTGATATGCATGATTCAGTGGTTGCAAGAAGTATTGATCTTCAGGTTGCAATGAAATTTGAGCAGGAGATGATTGCACAGGATAAATCTAAAAAAGGACAGGTGCTTTCGCGGGCGGTTACAAATACTAATATTAAATGTATTCTGGATGGGAAGGTTTCTGAAACAGCGATTGATAAGAGGATAGAAGAGGAAAAAATTGTAACAGAAAACAGACAGCCGGATTTTGTGAGATTAATAAGTGCCGGATTGAAATTGAAGGATGATGCACAGTGATAATAAAGAAGGTAAGGAAAGGGATGGATGGGTATGTTCTTTGAAAGGGAAAACAATACAAGTTATATGGTTATGGAAAGCACAAAGGAGTTTGTGAGCGATTATGATATTAATGTGTTAGAAAAAGGTATCGTGCAGGAATTGTTGCCTATGCATATAAGAAATGTTGACAAAAAATTGTTTTGTTATTATGAAATCACGGGCAAACAACAGTTGATGAGGATGTATACATACACGAAGTTGAAGTGGGAAGATGTTATGATGATATGCACAGGTATTGCTTCTATGGTTAGAGCGGTTAACAGGTATATGCTGGATTGGAAGTATGTGAAAATGTCTCCTGAGTATATGTATGCAGATTTGAGTGATAGAAAGGTGTATTTTGCGTATATTCCTCAATGTCAGGAGGAAGAGGACAGGGAAAGTTGCGATACAGGGCTTAGAAAGCTGTTTGAATATATTTTGGAACATTTTGACCACGATTCACCAAGGGAAGAAGTTGTGAGGGTGTATGACATTTATCAGAGAATTATTCAGAACAATTACAATGCTTCAGAGTTAGATGTATTGGTGAGTGAGAAGGAAGAATCGCAGACATATGAAAAGGCTGACGATAATCGTGAGGTTACTGACAGGGTTACACTGGATGTAATTCCCCCACAGATAATTGAAGATGAGGAAGAAAAGCCAAGAGAAGGGCTGACAAATGTTGTGATGTTGTTAAAGGTTGTGGCCGGAATCGTAATAATAATGGGAGCGTTGGGGATTTTAATGCCGTCAATACTTCCTGTAAGTATTGATTATAAGATAGCAATAATATTAATTATTATAGGAGCATTGGGGATGGTTGTACTGGGGAAAATTCCGGAGTACGTGTTTGCTAATGTGAAAGAGAGAAGAGTAAAACAGTCCTATGAACTGGAACAGGTGCCGAAAGAAGAGAAGGACGGGTTATGTGAGGCAGAGTCACAGACTATGCTTTTGTCGGAATATGTAAGGAAGAAAAAGGAGACAAAATCAGAGGATGCATATTTAAAGCTTGTGGATTGTGAATCGAAGGATATAATTAACTTTGAGAAGTTTCCTGTTTTGATGGGAAGTCTTAAGGATAAATGTGATGTGTGTATTGATGATGCTTTAATAAGCAGAATGCATGCTCTTATTGTCAAAGAGGGGAATAATTTTTATGTTGAGGATATGAATTCTACCAATGGCACGAAGGTAGGAGACAGGACCCTGGCACCTAATGAGAGGTATATGTTAAATGATGGAGACGAGATATTGTTGGCAACAAGATTTTATAAGGTTGAAATAAGCTAGAAATTGTGCTATATTCACACTAGTAGATAGTCATCGGTTGAGTATTCGATGACTGATGCTTAGTGTGGAGGTTAGTTTTTATGAAGGTTAATATATATTATGGCGGAAGGGGTCTTGTAGATGACCCGACGATATTTGTTGTTAATAAAATTCAGGAAGTTCTTGAAGAATTAAAGGTTGATGTTGAGAGATTTAATCTTTATGATGTGAAGAATCAGATTACTACATTGTCGCAGACAGTTACTGAAGCTGATGCCGTAATTCTTGCAACAACAGTTGAGTGGATTGGTATGGGCGGATATATGCAGACTTTGCTTGATGCATGCTGGTTGTATGCGGATAAGTCAAAGATTGACAGCGTGTATATGTTCCCGGTTGTTATGTCTAAGACTTATGGTGAAAAAGAAGTGTGTCTGGCACTTACTAATTCATGGGAGATGCTTGGAGGAAGGACCGAGGCCGGTATTACAGCATATGTGGAAGATACTACAGAGTTTGAATTTAACAATAAGTATGTTGAGATGATTGAACGCTTTGCTGAGAATATATACAGGTCTGTTTCCCAGAAGAGGATAGCGTTCCCATCAAGCAGTCAGAGTATTAAGAATAGCGTTTTGAGGGAGGTTATTAATTTTACTCCACAGGAAAGTGAACAGCTGTCTAAATATGCGGCAGATGACACATTTGTTAAGACTCAGAAGCAGGATATTGAATCGTTAGCTTCTATATATAAAGAGCTTCTTACGGATCAGGAGAATGGTGGCGATAATTACTATCTGGACGTATTTAGAAAGAGTTATGACTTCGCGGGCAGATATAAATGTCTTTACAACTTTATTATAAGTGATAAAGGTAAGAGCATTATTGTTGATGTTGATAATGGAAAGCTGTCGGTGGAATTTGGTGAAGTTGTGGATGCGGATGTGATCGCGAAGCTGTCTAAAGAAACCTTTGATGAGATAGTTAATGGTAAGATTACTTTCCACAGAGCGTTTATGACGGGAAGTATGACTGCAAAGGGCAATTTTAGAAATCTTAAAATGTTAGATGAGTTGTTTAACTTTGAAAGATGATGTATTGGGGCTGGATACAAACAGCCCCTTTTGTTTTGTAAAAGAATTGAGGAGGGATAAAATTGCAACTCCTGGTTGCGGATTTTGCAACCTTGAGGTGATTGTAACACGCGTAAAGCAATGATATAATCCCATTTGTTTCCAACAATCACATACAAATTGAGGAGGATAAAATGAAGAAGATTGTTAGTTTAATTATGGTATTAATTATGTGTTGTGGTTTGTTCGCGTGTGGTGATAGCGAGAATAAAACAGCAGGTGCCGATAGTGGCAATAATGATGCCAATAATAACCAGTCCGATGGCTCAGGTGATTTCGCTATAGAGGGTTCAGCAAAGAGCGAGAACGATTACTTCAAGTGGTCAGAGACAACGGATACGATTATAGTTGGCTATACAGAGAAGGGACTTCAGCAGACAGAATTAGTTATTCCTGCGGAATGTACGACTGTTATGCAGCTTGACGAGAATCCGACAGTGAAGAAAATAACATTTGAAAATGATGATACAGTGATTTTGTCGGGCACTTTTAGTAAGTGTAGTAGTTTAGAGAGTGTTGCATTACCTGCTAATCTTACAAAGATAGAAACTTATGTGTTTTCGGGATGTTCAAGCCTTAAAAGTATAGATATACCGAAAAGCGTTACTGAGATAGATAATTCTGCGTTCAAAGATTGTGTGTCTTTGACAACAGTTAATTTCAATTCAAAACTTGAGACGATATCCTTAAATGTTTTCGAAGGATGTTCAGCACTTGATAATGTTGTTATACCGAATTCGGTGACATTAATCGAAGGAAGTGCATTTCTCAAGTGCGCTAAACTGCAGAATTTGACATTTGGTACCGGAATCAAGACTATCGACAAGTTCGCGTTTAATGAGTGTGATTCATTAAAGGAAGTAAAGTTGTGCGAAGGTGTTGAGGTGATTGGAAAAAGTGCTTTTAAAGGCTGTGACAGCATTGAAAGTATATATTTGCCAGCATCCTTGAAGAGCATTAGGGCTGATTCACTTGAACAAAAACATAAATATAGTGTTTATGTTGTAAAGGGTAGCTATGCAGATACAGAAATTGACAATATTAAAACTAGTAATAAAACAGGTTCGGAGTATATAGAGAAGAAGTATCAGTAATACATTGTTTAACTAATCTATAAAAAAATGCTATGATGTTACCTTTTGGTAAATCGTAGCATTTTTTGGTGGTTTTATAAAGCGACATATGTTTTATGCGAAAGGTAACCGCACATGCACACTACTGATATTATCTTGTTGTGTAAATGTTAACTCACCATTGTGATTAGTGCAGACGGTGTAAGCTATGCTTAAGCCCAGACCTGAACGCTTAGGCCTGGTTGTGTAGAATGGTTTGCAGAGTATATCTGCATCAGTTGGTTCATAGAATACGGGCGTTTCACCAGGCTCACTGTATTCGATGTCGGGGAAAGTTCCCTGATTGGATATTGTTATATGTATGTAGTTTGTAACAGTTGGATTTGATTCAATTCCGGTGCACTCGGTATGGGCGCTTATGGTAATTGTATCAGATTCGACTGTGGCATCGTAGCAGTTGTCGATGATTTCATTTAGTGCCATAGTGATATTTTCTTTATCGGCCATTATGGTTGCAGACTGAGAAATGCATGGATCTATGTCAAAATTGAATTCGCGCAAGTCGGTAGGATGGCGATTGTCCGCAAGATCAGGCAAACTGTAAAGAATGTCTGCTATGTTAGCCGGTTCAAGTTTGTATTTCATGCAATATCTGTATATGGAGGTTCTGTCCATAAAGTTCACAAGATGTTCTATATTGGAACCGAATTCTTTCCAGAATCTGAATTCAGATGTTTCAGGATGTTTAAGTGAAATTAACTGATAGGAACTGCTCATAAATGAAACCATATTCTTGATTTCGTGTGAAGCGTGACCAAGTGCGTCAAGATGTGCAGTTGTGGCGTTAGTAAGAGCGTTGAATGCGTCAGGATTGCTGTTTTTGAGTTCTTGAATTGTTTTGTAATCATTATTATTTATCATAGTGGTTCCTCTCTGTTTGAAAATATATAATTAAAGTTAGTAAATTGTATTGATATAAACGTGAATTTACGTTATTATACTAAAGTATATACTTGTTGAAGGAGTATGTAAATTAAATCTTTTCGACAAGATTTTACATTTTGTATTATTAGGTGAGGTGTAAATATGATTAAGGAAGATTGCTTGTTTTGTAAAATTGCTAATGGCGTAATTCCGGCTAATGCACTTTATGAAGATGATGTGGTTAAGGTTATATTTGACTTGGGACCTGCATCAAAGGGGCATGTGCTTATATTGCCGAAGCAGCATTTTGACAATATCTATTCTTTGGATGATGATACTGCGGCACATATTTTTCAGGTTGCAGTGAAGGTTGCTAATGCCATTAAGGACACACTTGAGCCGCTGGGAATTAACGTGGTTCAGAATAATGGTGAGGCAGCAGGACAGACAGTGTTCCACTTCCACATGCATATTATCCCAAGATATCAAGGGGATACGGTTAATGTAGGCTGGGTGCCGGGAAGTATAACGCCGGAGCAGATTGCGGAATTAAAAGAAACCATTGCGAAAGGTATTAAGGCTTAGTCATTGGCATGATTTAAACATGTTGGTGACAAGTTTATAATATAAGTCTAAACAGACAGAAAGAGGTAAATAATGATTAAGTTAAGTAACGGTGGCGCTTATCTTGTTAATGGCGTTGAAATTATTGAGGAGGCAGAGGCTTTAGCGGGCGCACTTGCGGCTAAGGTAGGCGAAGCACCTTCTAAGGAGGAAGCAGCTAAGAATACTATGGCGTATGGTATCTTGGAGGCTCATAATACTTCTGATAATATGGATAAGCTTAAGATTAAGTTTGATAAGATGACATCACATGATATTACATTTGTTGGTATTATTCAGACAGCAAGAGCTTCAGGACTTGAGAAGTTCCCTATTCCATATGTACTTACTAACTGCCATAACAGTCTTTGTGCTGTAGGTGGTACTATTAATGAAGATGACCATATG
>JAFQIQ010000234.1 GCA_017397445.1 Lachnospira sp. | reverse complement strand
GGAAAACGGAAATTCTCAATTCCAACCCCACGGAGCTCGGCGGTTTCAAGGAAGTCAGCTTCATGAGTGAGGGCGAGGGCGCATATTCACGCTTCAAGTTTGACTGCTAAGAAGGAACTTTTCAACTTGAGATTCCAGAACGCAACAAACCAGTTAGATAACACTGGCAGAATCAAAGAGGTTCGTAAGAACATCGCCAGAATCCAGACTGTAATTGCGCAGAAGAATGCTTAATTTGGTTGATTTAAACTTTTATTCCTAGAAAGGAGAACGGACTGTGGAAGAGAGAAATTTGAGAAAAACTCGTACAGGCAGAGTCGTAAGCAATAAGATGGATAAGACAATCGTAGTTGCTGTTGAGGACAATGTTAAGCATCCTCTTTACAACAAGATTGTCAAGAGAACATACAAGTTAAAGGCACACGATGAGAACAATGAATGTTTAATCGGTGATACAGTTAAGGTAATGGAGACTAGACCACTCTCTAAGGATAAGAGATGGAGATTAGTTGAGATTATCAGCAGAGCAAAGTAATTAGTATTAACGTTTTGATATTACTGAAAGGGGTAGTATTATGGTACAACAGGAAACCAGACTTAAGGTTGCTGATAACACAGGTGCTAAGGAACTCCTTTGCATCAGAGTTATGGGCGGATCTACAAGAAGATATGCAAATATCGGTGATGTAATTGTCGCTTCTGTTAAAGAGGCAACACCAGGCGGCGTTGTTAAGAAGGGCGATGTTGTTAAGGCCGTAGTCGTACGTTCTGTAAAGGGCGCACGTCGTAAGGACGGTTCATATATTAAATTTGATGAAAATGCTGCTGTTATTATCAAGGATGACCAGACACCTAAGGGTACTCGTATCTTTGGACCAGTAGCAAGAGAGTTGAGAGATAAGAAGTTCATGAAGATCGTATCTCTTGCTCCAGAAGTATTATAAGGAGGATGCCACATGTCAGCTGTAAGAATTAAGAAGGGCGATACAGTTAGAGTAATCGCAGGTAAAGACAAGGGCAAAGAGGGCAAGGTAATTGCTATCAATGCTAAGAACCATACAGCAGTTGTTGAGGGCGTTAACATGGTAACAAAGCATGCTAAGCCAAGCGCAGCTAACCAGCAGGGTGGAATTCTCCACCAGGAAGCTCCTATCGACATTTCAAACATCATGTATGTTGTTGATGGAAAGACAACTAAGATTGGTTACGAATTCAAGGACGGTAAGAAGGTTCGTGTTGCTAAGGCAACAGGAAAGGTTATCGTTGATAAGAAGGGAGGTAACTAAAATTGAGTAGACTTAGAGAGTTTTATGATAACGAAGTCACTAAGAAGATGACTGAGAAGTTCGGTTACAAGAACCCAATGATGGTACCAAAGATCGACAAGATCGTTGTTAACATGGGTGTTGGTGAGGCTAAGGATAATTCAAAGCTTCTCGATTCAGCAGTTAAGGACCTTGAGATTATCACAGGTCAGAAGGCTGTTCTTACAAGAGCTAAGAACTCAATTGCTAACTTCAAGTTAAGAGAAGGTCAGGCTATCGGATGTAAGGTTACACTCCGTGGCGAGAAGATGTATGAGTTCCTTGACAGACTTGTAAATCTTGCATTACCTCGTGTACGTGACTTCAGAGGCGTAAGCGCTGATTCATTCGATGGAAGAGGAAACTATGCTATGGGTATTAAGGAGCAGTTTATCTTCCCTGAGATCGAGTATGATAAGATCGACAAGGTTAGAGGTATGGACGTAATCATCACAACAACAGCAAAGACAGACGAGGAAGCTCGTGAGTTGTTGAGATTATTCAACATGCCATTTAGGAAGTAATTATAGGAGGGAAATTCAATGGCTAAGACTTCAATGAAGGTTAAGCAGGCTAGACCTCAGAAGTTCTCAACAAGAGAGTACACACGTTGTAGAATTTGTGGTCGTCCACATGCTTATTTAAGAAAATACGGAATCTGTAGAATTTGCTTCCGTGAATTAGCTTACAAGGGCCAGATTCCAGGTGTTAAGAAAGCATCTTGGTAATAAGGTATATAGGTGCTACGGCATCGGTGGTTTAGCTTAAAGCTAACCTCCGATGAAACCGGTACCATAGGGATTGTCCCAGGAGACAGTTCCTAAGTCGTTTAAACGTAGTCCCATAAGGGAAACCAGTTTATTAGTTAAGGAGGAACATTTAGAATGACAGATCCAATAGCAGATATGCTCACAAGAATCCGTAATGCGAACACAGCAAAGCATGATACTGTTGATGTACCATCTTCAAAGATGAAGCTTTGCATCGCTAAGATCCTTTTGGATGAAGGTTACATCAAGGCTTATGACCTTGTTGATAACGGTAACTTCAAGGATATCCGTATCACACTTAAGTATGGTAAGGATAAGAACGAGAAGATTATTTCAGGTCTTCAGAGAATTTCTAAGCCAGGTCTTAGAGTTTATGCTAACAAGGAAGAGCTTCCAAGAGTTCTTGGTGGTCTCGGAATTGCTATTATCTCAACAAACCAGGGTGTTGTTACAGATAAGGAAGCTAGAAAGCTCGGCGTTGGCGGAGAAGTACTTGCTTACATCTGGTAAGAAGTAGTATAATAATTAACGAACCAATTCATAACATTTTTAAATGTTTATAATAATTAGGAGGTGCACGGCATGTCACGTATAGGAAGAATGCCTATCGCTGTACCAGCAGGTGTTACTGTTGATATAGCAGAAAATAATAAAGTGACTGTAAAGGGTCCAAAGGGTACACTTGAGAGAGTTTTACCTGCAGAGATGGACATTAAGATGGAAGGCGCTGAGATCGTTGTTACAAGACCTAACGATCTTAAGAAGATGAAGTCTTTACACGGTTTAACAAGAACACTCATCAATAACATGGTTATCGGTGTTAGCGAGGGTTATGTAAAGAAGCTCGAAATTAACGGTGTTGGTTACAGAGCTAATAAGCAGGGTAATACACTTGTATTATCACTCGGATATTCACATCCTGTAGAGATGGTTGACCCAGAGGGTATCACAACTGAGCTCGAGGGACAGAATGTGATTTTCGTTAAGGGTATCGACAAAGAGAAGGTTGGCCAGCACGCAGCTGAAATCAGAGCTAAGAGAGGACCAGAGCCATATAAGGGCAAGGGTATCAAGTATTCTGATGAAGTTATTAGACGTAAAGTTGGTAAGACTGGTAAGAAATAATTAAAGGAGTGAACAAAGATGGTTAGTAAGAAGTCAAGAGCAGTAGTTCGCGAGAACAAGCATAAGAGATTACGTAATCGTTTCAGCGGTACAGCTGAGAGACCACGTTTGGCTGTTTTCAGAAGCAATAATCATATGTACGCTCAGATTATTGACGATACAGTTGGCAAGACACTCGTTTCAGCATCAACACTCGATAAGGATGTTAAGGCTGAGTGCGAAAAGACTAATAACGTTGAGGCTGCTACAGTAGTTGGTAAGGTAGTTGCTAAGAAGGCATTAGAGAAGGGTATCACAACTGTTGTCTATGATAGAGGCGGTTTTATATATGAAGGTAAAGTAAAAGCATTGGCAGAGGCAGCTAGAGAAGCTGGCCTTGAGTTCTAAGCGGAAGGGAGATTACAGTATGAAACGTACAATAATTGATGCTAGTCAGTTAGAATTACAGGATAATGTAGTATCAATCAAGCGTGTAACTAAGGTTGTAAAGGGTGGACGTAACTTCAGATTTGCAGCATTAGTAGTTGTTGGTGACGGCAATGGACACGTTGGTGCCGGTGTTGGTAAGGCAGCTGAAATTCCTGAAGCTATCCGCAAGGGAAAAGAAGATGCTATGAAGCACTTAGTAGAAATTCCAATTGATGAGAACGGTTCAGTTCCTCATGATTTTCTTGGTAAGTTCGGAGGCTCAACAGTTCTCCTTAAGAGAGCTCCAGAAGGTACAGGTATCATCGCTGGTGGTCCTGCTCGTTCAGTTCTCGATCTTGCCGGAATTAAGAACATCCGTACAAAGTCACTTGGCTCAAATAACAAGCAGAACGTTGTTCTTGCAACAATCGCTGGTCTTCAGGCTATGAAGACTCCAGAGGAAGTAGCAAGACTTCGTGGTAAGTCAGTAGACGAGATTCTCGGCTAATTGATTGTATGGAATGGAGGAATAAAAAATGGCAGATAAGAAGTTAAAGATAACTTTGGTAAAGTCTCCAATCAGTGCTGTTCCTAAGCATAGAAGAACTGTTGAGGCTATGGGTTTAACAAAGCTTCATAAGACAGTTGAACTTCCTGATAATGCAGCAACAAGAGGACAGATACAGCAGATTGGTTATATGTTAAAGGTAGAAGAAATCTAATCTGATTTAGATGAAGGAGGTGCAAGAATGGATTTATCTAATTTAAGACCTGCTGAAGGTTCAGTAAAGAGTGATAATTTCAGAAGAGGCCGTGGACATGGTTCAGGTAATGGTAAGACAGCTGGTAAGGGTCACAAGGGTCAGAAGGCACGTTCAGGTGCTCCAAGACCAGGCTTTGAAGGTGGTCAGATGCCATTATATAGAAGAATTCCAAAGAGAGGTTTCACTAACAGAAACTCATTGGAAATCATCGGAATTAACGTTAGTGCTTTAGAGAGATTTGACAATGGTGCAGAGGTTACTGTTGATACATTAATCGAATCAGGCATCGTTAAGAATCCTAGAGACGGCGTTAAGATTCTTGGAAATGGAGAACTCACAAAGAAGCTTACAGTTAAGGCTAATGCATTCAGTGCTGGAGCTCAGGCTAAGATCGAAGCTGCTGGCGGAACTTGTGAGGTGATCTAATGTTTAAAACACTTGTCAACGCATTTAAGAATAAAGATATACGCAAGAAAATCTTATTTACACTTATGATGCTTGTTGTAATCAGAATAGGAAGCTTGCTTCCTATTCCGGGTGTTGACACAGAGTATTTCAGTACTCTTTTAGCGGGTATTGAAGGCGGCGACTTAAGTTATCTTAGTGCATTTACAGGAGGATCATTTGAAAAAATGTCCCTCTTCGCACTGAGTATAACACCATACATTACTTCTTCTATTATCATACAGCTTCTTACAATTGCGATTCCTAAGTTAGAGGAAATGCAAAAAGAAGGTGAGGATGGTAGAAAGAAGATTGCAAAGATAACTAGATTTGTAACTGTAGGTCTTGCTCTCGTAGAGAGTATTGCCATGACAGTAGGCTTTGGTAGACAGGGTCTTATTATTGGTTACAAGACATATAGTACATTACATTACACAGCCTGTGTAATAGTTGTTGTTGCAGCACTTACAGCCGGTTCCGCAATTCTTATGTGGATTGGTGAGAGAATTACTGAAAAGGGTGTTGGTAACGGTATCTCAATCGTACTTATGATTAACATCATTTCAGGTATGCCGAACGACTTTGTAACACTTTACAGCACATTTGTTGCAGGTAAGAAGATTGCATATGCTGTACTTGCAGCAGCAATTATTCTTGCAATAATTTTGGTAGTAATCGTTCTCGTATGTGTATTACAGGATGCAGAGAGAAGAATTCCGGTACAGTACTCAGGTAAGGTATCAGGAAGAAGAACAGTTGGCGGTCAGTCAACATTTATTCCATTGAAGATTAATATTGCAGGTGTTATGCCTATTATTTTCGCATCATCACTTATGCAGTTCCCTTCAGTTATTATTCAGTTGTTCTCTGGTAAGTCATATGAGTGGACTAACTATTTGAATTCAAACTACTGGTGCAGACCGGAGATGCCTAAGTATTCACTTGGTCTTCTCCTCTACATTATCTTAGTAGTTGTGTTCGCATATTTCTACACATCGATTTCATTTAATCCGATTCAGATTGCGGACAACATGAAGAAGGCCGGTGGTGTAGTACCTGGTATCACACCTGGTAGATCAACCAGTGACTATTTGAACAGAATATTGAATTACGTTGTATTTATTGGCGTAGTTGGTTTGATGATCGTAGCATTAATCCCTATCATATGTTCAGGTGTATTCAATGCAAGCGTATCATTCGGTGGAACATCAATCATCATTATCGTAGGTGTTATCCTTGAGACAATGAAGCAGATTGAGTCACAGATGGTTAACCGCTACTATAAGGGATTCCTTAGTGAATAAAGATATGTAATAGATGCAGGACTTGCCCGGGAAAACCGGGCGAGTCATTTGCGTATAGTGGATTTTATTGGGGGCGATCATCGGACTTCGTCCTCAGAATGGAGAAAATTATGAAGATTATTATGTTGGGTGCGCCTGGAGCAGGTAAGGGTACACAGGCGAAGAGAATAGCAGCACAGTACACAATTCCACATATCTCAACAGGAGATATTTTTAGAGCTAATATTAAGAATAATACTGAGCTTGGCCAGAAGGCTAAGACATATATGGATAAGGGTGAGCTTGTTCCGGATGAACTTGTTGTTGACCTTATCATGGATAGATTTAAGCAGGCAGATTGCACTAACGGCTACGTGCTTGATGGTTTCCCAAGAACTATTCCACAGGCAGAAGCACTTGATGCAGCGCTTAATGCACAGGGCGAAAATGTAGACTTCGCTATTAACGTTGAGGTTCCGGATGAGAACATTATCAACAGAATGTCAGGCAGAAGAGCATGCGTAGGTTGTGGTGCTACATACCACATTAAGTATAACCCTACTAAGGTAGAGGATGTATGTGATGCATGTGGAGAGAAGCTCATTTTAAGAGATGACGACAAGCCTGAGACAGTAAAGAACAGACTTTCAGTTTATCATGAGCAGACACAGCCATTGATTGACTACTATGAGAAGAAGGGCGTGTTAGCTGAAGTTGACGGTACTAAGGATATGGAAGACGTATTCAACGCAATCGTATCAGTTTTAGGAAAGTAGTGTTAACATGGCAGTATCAATCAAATCACAAAGAGAAATTGAATTAATGAGGGAGGCCGGTAAGATACTTGGCAAAGTTCATAATGAGCTTGCTAAAGAGATTAAGCCGGGTATGACAACCTTAAAGATAGATCAGATCGGTGAAGAGATGATTAGAAGTTATGGTTGTACTCCATCATTTTTAGGATATGGCGGGTATCCTGCTTCAATATGCGTATCGGTTAACGAAGAAGTAGTACATGGCATTCCGTCTAAGAAAAGAATACTTAGAGAGGGAGACATAGTAAGTCTTGATGCAGGTGTAATCTACAAGGGTTATCACTCAGATGCGGCAAGAACGGTACCGGGAGGCGAGATAAGCACTAAAATTTCATATTTTTCTTTAGAAATATATCCCATACATGGAGCATCACACTGGTGAAGATGATAATTAAGACAAGGTCTTTTTTTGCCTATTTCCTTAGGC
>JAFQIQ010000021.1 GCA_017397445.1 Lachnospira sp. | reverse complement strand
TGTTTGTAAGCCGGAAGACAGTATGATGTGGTTTGATAAGTTGTGGCAGAATACGGTTGATTTATTTAGAAGTCTTGATATTCCTGTAAGAACACTTGAGTGCTGCTCAGGAGATTTGGCTGACCTTAAGGTTAAGTCAGTGGATGTAGAGGCTTGGTCACCACGTCAGAAGAAGTACTTTGAAGTTGGATCATGTTCTAACTTAGGAGATGCACAGGCTAGAAGACTTAAGATTAGAGTGCAGGATGAGAACAAGAATAAGTATTTTGCACATACACTCAACAACACAGTTGTTGCACCACCTAGAATGCTTATTGCATTTTTGGAAAATAACCTCCTTGAGAATGGTAATGTTAGAATTCCGGAAGCTTTAAGACCATATATGGGTGGAAAGGAAGAGATTGTAGCAAAGAACTAATTATTATCTTATTACGAGGGATAACATATGAGAGAGGTTTTGGTTAGTAAGTTAAAAGGTGAAGAAGAGTTGGCGGTTCCGGTAATCGCCAACAATGGCTCTGTGCTTATTCATGCCGATACAATTCTTAAACAAGAGTACATTGAGAGAATGCAGGACTATGGTATAGACATAGTGTTCGTTAAGGATGTGGAGGAAGTAACTTATAGTGTAGATGAATCTTATGCTGAGTCTAAGGTTATATTGGAAAAAGTACTTAAACGTCACATTTATAAACATAATGAGGAACTTAAGAAGATAGGTGAAGAGGCTGAGAAGATTGTAGATAATGTTCTTTCTGAGCCGGAAGTTATCGGAAGACTTACAGAGGTAAGAAATATTAGTACAGATATGTATTCTCACTGTATTAATGTCTGCTCACTTTCTACAATAATGGCTCTCAAGTTAAAAATGAGTGAACGCCAGGTGCGTAATGTAGCAATGGGGGCTATTATGCATGATGTCGGATTGCAGTATATTAGTGTGCCGTATATTAATGTGGAACCGGCAGAGATGTCACCGCAGGAATTGTCAGAATACAAGAAACATACAGTATATGGCTATAGTTCTATGCAAGAAGAAGAGTGGCTTTCAGATGTATCTAAAGAAATTATTCTTCTCCATCATGAGAGAATTGATGGAGAAGGATATCCTTTTCAGCAAAGAGGTGCAAAGCTGAAGCCGGAGGTTAAGTTGGTGACATTGTGCGATGATTTCGATAGCCTTATAAGTGGTATTGGTAATAAGAAAGTCAAGATGTATGAGGCTATTGAATACATACGTGACAATGTTGGAAGAATATATGACTCAACAATCTCAGGTAAATTTTTAGAGAGTATTGCAGTGTATCCGGTAGGTATGGAAGTGGTACTTAATGATGGTGAGGTAGGTATGGTAGTTACTCAGAATAAAGAGATTACAGACCGACCTGTAATTAAGATGTTAAGACATGCTGATGGAAGTGAGTATAAAGAAGAGGTTATTAGGGACCTTATGAAGTGCCTGACAACATTTATTGTTGATACATTGTAGTCAGGTATATTTGGAGAGAAAATATGAATTTATTTATAAGAACACTGGGGTTTCCCGATATGGATTCAAAAGAAGAAAAGAAATTCATACAGGCAGGAATTAAGCAGTGTCTTGATGCAGGCTTTGTGTTGAAGCAGGAGATGTTTAAGCGCGGGGTCATTATTGTACGTGTAAGTCCATCTACGGGTGTGTACATATACGGCAGATATGAGGGAAAGAAATTTGTGTATGAGTATTATTTCCCATTCGTTGTGGGTTCTAGGATTACGGATAACGAAGAAATAACTTTAGAAAGACATGTGGATAAAGAATCGTACGCCGTAATATGTGATGAAATCAAGACTGGCGTAACACTTATCTTTTTTTTGCAAAATGTGTGTGATTATATGGACTATGTTGCAGGCATAAAAGATTTCAAACCGGAGATGTTTCTTCCGGATAGGAAAAATGCATTGTCTAAAGAACCTCTTAAGAACAAAAAAACTATTCTGACAGCACTTTCCTTGGGCGGTATGATATTACTTCCCATAGCTAAGCCTGGTAAGGACAGTCAGGTACGCAGGGATGCTGAGGATAAAAGAAGAAAGCTTATTGCGGCAGCAAAGAGTGGTGACGAAGATGCAATTGAAAGTCTCACTCTTAAAGACATAGATACCTACACATCTATTTCCCAAAGAATTCTTTACGAAGATGTGTTTACTATCGTAGATTCAACATTTATGCCATGTGGAGTAGAATGTGACCAGTATTCGGTTATTGGAGAGATTCTTGACCTTGAAGAGGAAATCAATGTGTACACTCATGAAAAGATATATATAATGTCGTTAAACTGTAATGATATTGTATTTACCATGGCAATTGCCGCAAGGGATTTACTTGGAGAACCAAAGATAGGAAGAAGATTTAAAGGCCAGATATGGCTACAGGGTCATGTAAGGTTTAAAGATTAATTTGCATAGTATTTGCAAAGTTGAAGTGTTTATGTTACAATATGTAACGTTGGCGGTGAAAGGAAACTTAAACCGCATCTGTTCTCATAGTTAAGTGGATATAACGGGGACCTCCTAAGTCTCAATCCCCAGTTCGACTCTGGGTGGGAACATTTTGTTTTAAATAATGCGATAATAGTTATCATAGGTGCGATAGTTTCAGACTATTGCACTTATTTTTGTTGTATAAGTATGAGAATACAATTATATTATCTATAATGCTGAAGAATTGTGTAGAAAAAAGGTGTATACAACAAAATATACAAAATTGTATGTATATTTGATTGACATATATGGCAAAAAATGCTAAAATTTAATACGGTTTTAGGCTAATAGGGGATAATAAGAGGGCAAACTTGTAGAAATATAAGGACGCAAAGCTGGAATTCTAAGGTGATATAACTGTATGTATATGTATATTTTGCTATGAAAGTTCGGTTGCAATGATTTTGTCATTGCAACTTTTTTTGTGCCAATTTTTTAACAAAGTATTGAGTCCTTTATAGCCACTATAAAATATAAAAGGCGGTATATCTGAATGAATAAGATGGATTCGGGATTAAATGCTTTGCTGATTGTTGTGAGGTTTTTGGGAATAAATGTTGACGCCACGCAGATGAGCAATGTCATAGAACCCAGAGGAGAGAAGTATAATGAAGTAGACATAGTCAGTGCTTGTAAAAATCTAGGTTTGAAGGCAAAGATTGCTAAAGTATCGTTAGATAAGATAAAAGAATTGAATATGCCGGTAATTGTAAAGGATAAGGATGGAGAGTTTATTATCCTTGCAAAAATAGAAGATGAAAAAGTAATGCTTTTTACTATGGATAAGGGTTCTAAAAAGTTATCCGTAGAGGATTTCAAGAGAGAATGGGATGGTAATGCAATACTTATAGCAAAGAAAGGTATTGTTGATAAAGACGCTATTTTTAGTTTTAAATGGTTTATACCAACAATCTTCAAGTTCAAAAAGGAATTTATTGAAGTACTTATAGCAACATTGACAATACAGATTATCGGATTGCTTGCACCTATGATGACACAGGTTATTGTAGATAAAGTATTGGTACATAAGGCATTGTCGACATTGTATGTATTAACCATAGGTTTAGCTGTTGGGTACGTATTTGAATTAATAATTGGTCTTGCAAAGAATTATTTATTTACTCATACCACAAACAGAATAGACGTATTGTTAAGTTCAAAACTGTTTAAGCATCTGTTTTCACTTCCGCTCAGGTATTTTGAGAACAGACGTGTAGGTGAGACAGTTGCCAGAGTAAGAGAGTTGGATTCTATAAGGAATTTTCTTACGGGAACACCGTTATCATCTTTCTTGGATCTGATTTTTATAATTGTGTATATTGCGGTATTAATGTTTTACAGTGTGCCATTAACAGGTGTTGTTGCAATATCTATCCTTTTGTATGCTGCTATTTCTATTGCTATTACACCGCTATTTAAACGAAGACTGGATGAAAAATTTAGAGCAGGTTCAGAGTCACAGTCTTTCCTTGTTGAGGCAATAACAGGTGTGCAGACAGTAAAGTCTTATGCAATAGAGGCCAAGTTGGAAAGAAAATGGGGGGATTTGCAGGCAGAGTATGTAAAAGCGGGATACAAACCGTCTATGGTTGCGGCTACCGCTAATTCTTTAAGCCAATTTGTGCAAAGACTTTTTGACTTAATTATATTATTTATGGCAACGCAGATGGTTATGGCAGGAACATTC
>JAFQIQ010000020.1 GCA_017397445.1 Lachnospira sp. | reverse complement strand
TTTCCTCTTCCAGCTCGTCTTCATTACGCAAACGTCTGCTTGGGAACTGACCTTCCACCATGCCGTTAACAAACACAGTATCGAACTCAAGGCCTTTGGCAGTATGTATTGTCATAACCCTCACGACATCCTTTTCAGTATCATCATCCTGCTGTGAAAACAACGCAAAATGCGCTAGCAAGTCCTCCAAAGATAACCAATCCTGATTCTCTTCTTCAAGCCCTGCCACTGTTGTAACAAATTCTGAAACATTATCAAGTCTTGTCTGGTCTACATCCTGCTCCAACTCTTCTCTGTATCCTAAGTCAAGCACTATATTCAGAAGGTTCTTTGCAGAATACTCATGATAAGAATTGTGTAATCTGATGATGTTATTATAATAATCCACAAGAACCTTCTTCTTTATAAGTCCTTGTTCTATCTGTTCTCCCAGAGCTTCCATAAGAGTAAGTCCCTTGCTCTTTGCATAGCCTCTAAGCGACTCTATTGACTTCTTGCCAAATCCTTTTCGTGGTCTTTGAACAGTCCACATAAAGTCCAAATCATTCATGGCATACACCATACGCAAGTATGATAATACTGTCTTTATCTCTTCCGAGCTATAGAACTGTGCTCCATTAAGTATCTTGTAGGGAATCTTCTTTTTAATAAACGCTTCTTCAACAGCTCTCGTCTGAGATGCTGCACGCACAAGAACCGTATGGTCAGAATATTTTCTGCCATCAGTTTTACCTCCCCATATTATGTTGGCAATCCATTCCGCCTCATCCTTTTCTGTAGGCAAATGATTATAAATCGGCTTCTCCCCGGCAGGATTATTCGTAAACATCGCTTTTTCCAGACGATGCTGATTAACCCCTATCAATGAGTTGGCAACCGCCACAATCTCCGGTGTGCTTCTGAAGTTCTCGCTGAGATAATAGTCCTTAACATCCGGATACGCCTTGTGAAAATCTACCATATAATCCACCTTAGAGCCACGCCATCCATAAATACACTGGTCATCATCTCCCACCACCGTAAGATTATGATACTTTCCGCTTAGAAGATTAAGCAGTTTTTCCTGCTTGTCATTAACATCCTGATATTCATCACATAAGATATACTGACACTTATCCTGCCAATATGACAATGCATCCGGATAAGTATATAATACATACAAAGCAAAGTTAATAATATCATCGAAATCCAATACATAATTATCTCGCTGCTTCAAAAGGTAGTTGTAAAACACCACATCATAATCTGTACGTGCTGCTTCCAACCTCTCCACAAGCGGGCCTTTGTCAGCCCCTGCCATATAATCAATATATCCCAAAGAAAGCTTGCTTCTGCTAATCTCTTCCATATAATACTTGGCCGTAAAATCTTTCAAAGAAAGCCCCTGCTCCTGAGCTACTTCCCTTATAAGGTCTATCTGCCCTGCCTTATCCAATATAGTAAATGTCTTAGGATACGACAGCCTGTGAATTTCTTCTTTAAGAATCTTATTACAGTAACCATGAAATGTCCCTGTAAAACAAGTGGCATCATCACCAATCATCTTCTTCAGACGGTTGGTCATAGATGCAGCAGCCTTATTCGTGAATGTAAGTGCAACAATGGAAGACGGGTCCACATAAAGCTCTGTTATGAGATATGCCATGCGATGTGTTATGGAAAATGTCTTGCCTGAACCGGGCACTGCACCACATCTTATGTACCCTTCAGTATTCTTAATAATATCCATCTGCTCTTTTGTAGCTCTTGAATGCACTTACTTCACCTCCTGCTCTGCAATACAAACACACATTCCAAACATACATTCCGAATAAATGTTCTAATCAATTTATATCACATTATAACAGGAATATCAATCACATTTTATACAAAAAGGCCGGGACATTATATCCCAGCCTTGCTCTTATTGTGTAACTTTCTGACCTATAAGCTTTCCTATTGCATTAAGATTAATTATATCGGACTCATTCCACTGTAAAGCTGTATTAAACACGTCAAATGTCACTACTGCTTTAACTTCACCGTCTACCCTGTAAATACTTGTAAGATTGGCATTAATCTCTAACCTGTTATAGTTCTCAAAGAAAGATTTGTCTTTGTGTTTTTTCACATCCTCAATGGCAACTGTATCATCATCACTTATAAATGGTATAAAATCCGATTTTGTAAGCAATGTATACCTATCCGGAATATTTCTATAATTGCCGTAGCTTTGATAATATGACAATTCTTCCCCGACAAATACACACATTCCTGCTACATCGTACAACTCGCACACCTTCTCCATGGCAGGCACTATACCGTCTTTATCCTTATCGCTTAACATAAGAATAATATCTGAGTACAGTGTTGAACGCTTAACTCTTGACGAAACAGATTTAAGACCTTTCAAACGTGAAGCGTCACTCATAATTTCAATCTTACCATGTTCATCCTCATCATACACAACATAATTATTCTTACCATTGGCCTTGGCAACATAAAGTGCTTTATCTGCCTTCCTGAACAATTCTTCATATGAAGTTCCATCCTGTGGATAATTAGATACACCTACAGATATAGTGACATTAGGACTCTTTTCCTCGCCAAGAAAAAGCATTCCCAAACCACTATATATGGTTTTTAATATACTTATCTGCTTATCCTTATCAAATTTCTCTAATAATACAACGAACTCGTCACCACCAAATCTCGCAACAGTTCCTCCGGCACTGACAATTTTCTTAATAGTTTCTGCCACTTTGTATATTACTCTGTCGCCAAAGAGATGACCATACTCATCATTAATATTCTTAAAGTTATCAATGTCTATTACCATCAATGCCAGGTTTCCAACTTTACCTTCCTCAATCTTGTAAGCAGCATATTCCATAATAGCTCTTTTATTCATAAGTCCCGTAGCAGAATCTCTGGCTGCATCAGTTGCATAGTAAGGTGTCTCGGTCAACTCAGCATTTAACTTAATAACACCTGAAACCATACGCTCTCCATTGGCATCAAACAAGGTACTTCCCGACACAACTAAGGAATCATTCCTGCCACCTCTTGAGAAAAATGTGGTTGCCAGCTGTATCTTGAAATCATCCAATCCGTCCTTGAGATATACGCAAAATGTTTCAAACTTCTTTTTGTCATCATCAGTCCATATGTACCCATCAAGCATCTGCTTTTTCCACACATCAAAATCTTCTGACAAAAACATATAACTCTTATCATTAGCATACATATATATGTTAATATTATTGTTCTTCTTTGTATAATCAAAGAACAAATAATCTATAAGACACATCATTCTTCTGTACTTGGTAAGATTAGCTCTGTTAGCCGCATGTTTTTCCATGGCTTTAACGATATCTGCTATACTTACCTCTATACAACGCTGACCATCTATCTCACGGCTGTCACGCTTAACTCTAATCAACATGCTTCTATAGTCATCTTCCATAGTAAGAAATGGCACAACTATATACTGAGGACCTTCTGAATCAATTCTTCCCAACGCATCATGAAAATCCTGCAACCCCTCATCATGTATAAGTTCTGTAAATACCATATCTGCGTGCTTATCAAGATACCTGTATATATATCTGTCTGCCAATGCAATATGCAGGTCTTCTTTCAACAACATCGTTCCTAATGGCATCGCATACTTTGTTTTTGTATTATACTTTGTTATATTCATAATTAATCCCTTTCCTTGAGATTATCATTAATCGGTGTGCATTCCATACCTTCACACGTACAAACTAGCTTATTCTATTGTATATCCTTATGCAAAATTTTGCAATACATTTGCAAAAAAAAGAGTTTCATTATGAAACTCTTTTTTTAACAATATACAGGAAAAACACCGACGCACCTATTCCAATTATGGTAAGTATTAATCCTATGTATATATATGGATATTGTGTTGAAATATAAGTAACACCCTCGTTAACATAAACAAGATTATTCTTCTTTATTACATATTCATTATCTACAAATATATCAAGATATGCTAACGATGTATTAACATTATTTCTGTTAGAACTTATAATGAAATAATCGTCTTTGTAAGAAACATTAATTGGCACTACTTCTCTTTTAGGAAGTTCTCCTCCTATTAATTTAGTAACTTTACCTATAAGTTCGCCTACTCCGTCGTCTCTTGTAAGAGAATAGTAATATGTAAGATTAAGTCCTATTACTGCAATATTATCGTTCTTAACTGTTCCGCAAAATGCCAAATCAAGTTCTTCCTCACGCACAGTCCCCCACACATCATCAAGTCCGTTTACATAAACTGTAGACCACTCTTCATGTCCCTGTGGAAAGAATTCCGGATCCAGAACTCCAATTTTTGTATCTAAAAACGGATAACCGTTGGAGAAAGATATATCATTACAGCTTACTCCTAAAAACTCCCTTGCATGAGTTATAGAATCTTCAGGAATACCATCTGCTAAAATTACTATTCTTACACCATTTTCGCTCAAACGAAGAATTAACTCCTCTGCCTTGGTTTTATCATGGTATGTAAAATCTGACAGATATATCATCTTATACTTAGCCAATTCCTCATATGTGTATTCATCAATTTTATCAGAATTACCTTCCTCTACGGATGGAAAAGAAAGTGATATAATACCTGCATGTTCACCTATTCCTATTGCCGAATATGTTGCAACCGTTCCCCAACTTCCCTGTATATCCATATCATAAAGTCTGTAAAATTCATTAAAGTCAACCAGCTTATATCCCACCGCCTGTGCCGCTGCGTCCATCTGTTCTACCGGAACCTCCAGCATATTGGCCTGAGATAACTTAATAAGCACAGTGTCATTACCAAGCTCCATACATCTGTCAAACACATACGGATAAAATCCTGCATTGATTGCTCTGTCTAACTGCATAAGATTACTCTGTATCTTAGACGCTCTCCAGTCAGAACCATAGGAACCCGGTTTACCATTCTCATAAGATGACACAAGATAAGTTCCTGTAGCCTCCAGCTCCCCTCCGTCAAGGAACGCTATTCTTTGCTGGCAAACTTCCTGAGCCTTTTCAATCATAGTTGTCTGATACTGCTCTCCAAATCGCTCTGCCACCGGCACACCGTTCATTGGTCCGCACACCAGACTTATAGAAGGTATTACATCTATAACAAGAAGCACACATATAATAATCTGTATCGGCTTTCTTAGTGTTTCCCAATTTAAAAATGCATACAATACAAAACAAAGTGCAACTGATATATACTGACACATAAGCAGGTAATTACTGCCCGGTATAATCTTTAATACCGGATACATAGATGTAGCAGTTAATAATAACAACACCAAACCTGTCCACAAACCAGGCAATGATTTTTTCTTACTGCACATTATACCAAACACTATAAGCAGAAACACTACCAATCCGAAATAGTAATATCCATTATCTGATGCATATCTTTCAAGCGGATTTAAGGTTTTAATTATGCTCTGGAAGTATTTATACATCACTTCCTTATTACTTGTATCTATATTGGCAACCCAGAATGGCAAAGCACACACTGTCACAGACAAAGTTGACAATATCATGGAAAACAGTATGTCAACCAGTCCTCTCCACTCTCTGTAGATAATTCCATATACAACCATAAAAAGCAAAATGCCCAGTGAAACCATAACCACGTAATCAAAATCACACAAAGCAATAGCTACATATGACAACATTATCTTCAAAAGCTTGGTCCATGTGGCTTCTGTGGCATACTCATACACTGAACCGATTAAAACCGGTAAAAACACCATACATAAAGCTCTTGCGAGATTACCTTCCATAAACATAGTATGAAGGTTGTGTGGCATAAAAAACCACAGTGCACCAACAAATGCTCCCAGCCATATACGATTCATTTTCTTCCCTATAAAGAACCATGACATAGCACCCATGAAATACACAAGACCGGTAAACATCAGATAACCATCAATAGAATTACCACCGGCAAGTGCCTGACAAAGTGCCATAAAATACAATGGAAATGGTGCACAGTAACCAAAGACTTCAACACCGTTGTACCACATTGAATCATATAGCGGAAGGAAATTTCCTTCCCTTATGGCATTAAAAACGACATCGCCTCTGTATATGTAGGTCATTGTGTCAGAACCAAAAGGATACTGTCCGCTCCAGCACACAAGCATCGCAACCACAATTGCCATAAGACCATATAAAATTGGAATTAATATATTAGCAATTTCTTGCCCACTCTTTCTTCTCACAATCTGCACTCCTACTCAATAATATCATCCAATATGCCATCAATAATATCTGACAATATATCCTCTGAATGACGGTCAACAGAATCCATACTCTCATTCTCTTCCCGCAAATCAAGTATATAGGTACGCGAAGGACCTTCACTACCTTCTACACTCAGCAAATCTCCGCCGATTTCGTTGATAATCTTATAGAAATCCTTAGTAAATGTGTCAACCAAATTCTCCAATGTAGGCAGAATATTATCAAACGGTGCCACCATATTAAGTACCTTATCCTGATATGCATCAAGATATGCATTTATCCTCTTCTCAAATGTATTGAATTCAACGAATTCCTTACGCCTGATAAGAATTGTCAATGCAAACTCCCAAGTATGAGGGTGAACATCACCCTTTTGGTTACCTATAATTATAAAATGTCTTGCATTTAGGTAAAACTTCAGTCGATACTCTCTAAATATCTTAATATCCATAGTAATCTCCCTTCTAAGACTTACTACTTGTCACTTGGTGCAACAGCATTAAAATAGCTCTCTATATCTAAGCTTTCAAAATTAAGTTCCTGAACCCTCTCTACATTTACGCCTTCGTTAAGAAGCGGATGGAGACTGTTATGCACGTCCACCTCATTATACTGAACATACAAAAGTAACATATTACAGTCATCTACGAGAAATCTAAGTACTTTCTTATCTAACAGCACCCCTGCCTTCTCAAGAAATGTATGTCTGTAATGAACCTCTTTAAAACGCACTTCCGCTGCATAGACATCATTAACGCCCTTACCCTTAAGTTTTTCAAGAAAGCCCTTCAGGGAATCCCTGCTCCATATCTGATATCGGGTGTCATAATGCTCTTTCTGGGTAAGCAATTCATTAAGTTCACCTACCATACCCTGCAATCTTTCTATCTCAATGTTCTTTTCCTTAGCAACTTTTCCCATAGCATCTATTCTTCTTGCATACAACAGTATAACTGCCATAGATGCCACAATCATAAATCCTATAAGGATGATTATCTCGAGTTTTGCACTCATAAATCTGTTGTTGTTAAGCAGAACTGTTTTGTTGGTAAGCAGACACAATCTGTAATCCTCTCCACTATAGGAAAAAGAAACACCTGATGCCACATATTCCTTATCATCAATAATAATAGACTTGTGAATAACCCTGTCCTTTTGCAATGCATTTAAAAAATCTTTAGCACTTTCTGAATCGTAATAAGTAACTGTTGTGAGACCTTTGTATCTGTTTGTCTCAATAATATCCTTTACAAACAGCATGGAACGGTCTTTGGAAAATGTCCAGTACTTACTGGTAGACGAATCTAATGTACTTAAAATGTCATTGATAATCTCCTGGTCATCTCTGTTTTCTTTCAGGTTAATCTGATCTACTACCAACTGTACATATGCATCCTGCTGTGTTGCACACACATCCAGAATACCATTCTCCAGATTATAAAGCTGATACCATGCAAATGCTACACATGCCGCAACAACAACAATTACTGCACCCATTGTAGTCATAAGAAATTTGGATCTTTTATTAATATTTTCCTTTTTCATAAAACAACCTTCCCTAATTGGTAGCAGACGGCCTCTGCCATCTGCACCACACACTATTTAAGTTCCGGAGCAAACTTATCATAATAATAACTTGAAGACTTTGACAGCTCTGTATCCAACCATTCAAAGCCTTTTTCTTCAGCCAATGTCTTTTTGTCAGAGAACATATTAGTTCCAAGTCCCAGTCTGTCCCCCTCTATGTTAAATCCCATAGCCGACAACACTGTTGGGAACATATCCATTGGTGTATAAACTCTGTTTTTATCATTATAAGTTCCATCATTAACACTGTTAATAAAACAATTATAAATAGTTCTGTCATAGTAGCTGACACCTTCCACCAAGGACGTATCCATACGAGGATGATCACCTGAAATAATGATAACTGAATCCTCGTAAAAATCCTGTGTCTTGCACCAGTCAACAAAATTTTTAAGCAATGTATCCGTACAGGTCATAACATTGGCAGTGATATTGTCATAATCATTCTTACAGTGTTCACACACATAACCATCCATATGATGAGGGTCTACAGTAAGCATAGTAAAGTTAAAGGGTTCGTCTCCATCAGCCATTTTACTTAATTCTTTCTTGGCAATTTCATAGAGTTTCACATCCTCGTATCCCCACCATACAAAATAGTCATCCGGGATATAACCCGCTTCCCTTGCAGAATACAAATCAAATACTTCATAGTTACCGTGCTGCTCAAAGTAAGTCTTTCTGCCTCCAAAATCTCCGTCCGAGCCACAAAGAAACATCTGCTTATATCCTTTTTCCTCAAGCACGTCACCCATGGTGGTTATACCTGACAAAAAATTTCCTCCCGCAAGCATCTCATTTACCTCAGTTCCAAGACTGTAGGCCGCACCGCTGGTTGTGCCAAAAAGAGCACCCATAGTAATACCCGTTCCATAAGTTGAATGGAAACCGCCTAATTTATCTGAACTTGAGAAAGAAATATTGTCCTGTGCAAGTTTAGTCAGATTAGGAATATAATTAGTTCCCTGATTACCTCCAACATCCTTTGATGCATAAGTAGTCTCCAGACTCTCAATATATATGTATATAAGATTTTTCGTCTTTCCATCGGCAGTTATTGCAACACTCTCCGGTGGAACATAATAATCATCATAAAGCTTTGACTGGGCTACACTTGTTTTAAAATACCCAACCACATCAAAGCATGAATTCACATAAACAACTGAAACAAAGAACACCACAACCGCACCAATTGCCATAATTCTTTGCACAAACTTCTTAACCTTAATCAAAGGCTTAGCCATGCGGATTCTATCAATAATTACTGTAAGCACAAAAACAACCACGGCAATTATCACCGGTGGCAGACAACTCTTCAACGCAAGATTCGTAACCTCTGAGCTAGCGCCCTTTATTGACAATGTCAATGTACTGATAAGCTCATTAAGACCTACTCCATAAGTCTTATAAACCCAATGACATACAACAAGTATAAGTACTGATATTACATATACAAGCCCTATAGTAATATGCCAGCCTATTGATTTTCTGTCACCATCAACGGTCTCAGAATCCACAGTTGTAACAGCCGCTTCCTTCACAGCCTGTTCTTCCTGTATTTCTGCTTCCACAGCCTGTTGCTCATTTGCTTCAGCTTCTATCTTTTCACCATTAGCAAATGCTTTGACTTTATCAAGCTTAGACAATACAAAATCCAAGTCCTTACGCAGAGTATTGGATAATTCATTACGCTCATCCTTTAAATCTCTTGTCTTCCAAGCACTGTCTGTATTGATACTGTTAATAATTCCGGCCACTCGAATAAAGAACACCACAAGATTGAATAGTGGCAAAAGTGCAACTACCCACCATTGTTTGCAGTAATACTTTCTAACCTCCGGCACCGGTTTCAAGAAATACTGCGTCGACAGAAAATAGAAATATCCTATGCAAATATACATAATCATAATAATTCCCGACGCAAGTATAATCGCTCTACTTGAATAATTCATACAGAGCAGACAAATCAATGCAAGGTACCAGATCATACGAGGAAATGCAAAGGTATGGTCATACACCAATGTCTTTATATTAATATCCTTAAACATTCTGCTAAGTTTGAAATTATCGCCACTGAACATCTTGGCAACCTCCAAACTTCCTCGCTGCCAACGCTGTCTCTGAGTGTACAACTTATTCACACCCTCTATCGGATCTACAAAATAAAGCGCATCCTCGCAAACCTCAACTCGCTCTTTGTAAAAATATTTCATCTGGAATGTAATCTGTGTATCTTCGCAAATTGTATCCGTATTATACATCTGCGACTTCAAAACAGCTGATTTTCTAAAGGCCGAAAAAGCCCCCGAAAGAGTATACACACTGTCATTCTCTGAAGCATAGCTTCTTCCCGCAAGAAACGCCTGCGCATATTCCATAAACTCAAGTTTTCTGAGTAATCTTGGGAAAAACTTCTTATATTCCTCAATCATCCCCGGCTCTGTAAGAATAGCTCCAGTCATACAATTAAGTTCAGGATTGTCCTCAAACTTATCAATCATATTATTCAAAGCATTTTTCTCAAGCATACCGTCGCTGTCAAGATTAATAATATACTTTCCTGTACTGTTATAAAGTGCAAGGTTCAATGCTTTAGACTTTCCCTGCTGCGAATTCAGCCACTGCATTCTAAGCTCAGGAAATTCTTTCTGACACTGTGCAAATACTGAAAAACTGTCGTCCTTACCCTTATTATTAACCAGAAAAATCCTCATACGGTCATTAGGGTAATTACAATCATTTATTGACTTTATACATCCAAATAACGTTGCCTCGGAATTATACACCGGAACAATAATTGACAATTCCGGATAAACTTTAAGTTCCTCCGTATCCTTATTTCTTTTCACATGTCTCTTTGCAAGAAGTAACATGCTTCCAATCGAAGGCACAATCTCCATAAGCACCGGTATTATAACCCACGCAGCCCAAAACACAACGGAATTAAGCAGTCGGCTTATTATCACCATAACTAAAGTTCCCCACTTTCATCTGAATAATATGTGGTTTCGTAAATACATAAAAATACAATATTACCGTCAACACATAGAAAAAGATTCTTCCAATAAATGTGTGTGACACATAATAAGCATCGTTCCCAAAAAAATGAACTGCCTCACAAATCAAAGTGATTCGTAAGGCATTACTTACCATTATGTACGCAGTTCCAAGTACTCCCACTATGATTCGCTCATAAACAGTGTACACCCTAAAAAACGTCAACAAAGAAACGAATGCCATTATCTCAATTAAACCCGAACACTCCAAATCAATCTGCAAGGTCATAGACCCCATTGTCGTATCAATAAATATAATTCCATACTTAAGGTACGGGGTAAATGTGTCTGTTATATTACCTATTACACCTGCCATCGCTGCAACACATCTGGCCATAGGAATAATTAATATATCCCTAAGTGTAACAAGCATAATAACGAACATTCCCATAGAACCGCACAGATATCTCCAGAATCCCAGTTTAGCCCTGTTAAGTACATTTAATGCGTAAAGCCACAGGGCAATCACTATAACAACAAAGATTGGATTCATTAGTTCACCGCCTTATTATGTCTGCGTCTATATACAATTACACCACCGGCTGTTGCCATAGCAATCAAAACACCCATCCAAGGCCCCGCTGAGGCACCGGCAATTGCAAGATAATCCTGTCCTATCTCGCCAAACTGAGCTTCAATCAACTTAAAATCACTTGCAAGAATTGTTGTATCACTATGATATGACAAGAATTTTGCAACCTGCTCCAAATCAATCATAAACTCTGTCTCATCCACAGTCTCTCCAACTGTGATAATCATTTTACCAAAAAACTTCATATGCTCAGGAAGGTCAGACACATTAGTCATGGTCTGAGTATTAT
>JAFQIQ010000233.1 GCA_017397445.1 Lachnospira sp. | reverse complement strand
TTTCTCTGAGTACAATATCTTTGAAGGATGTAAGAACCCAATGCAGATTAAGTCAGGCGGTATCAAGAGCTTTAATGATACACTTTCTAACTGCAAGGGCGATATGGATGGTACAGTTGTATCAAGCAAGACTGCAAAGGTGTCTACATCTTGTAAGTATGCTAACTTCGATACAAACTCATCAGTATCATACATCCCATCAGGAAACTATGTACTTGATACATCAGTAACAACATCTGAGATTATGGCAGGTGCTGGTACACAGAAGTAATACATTATAATCAAGGTAATATATTTAAAGGTTCAGGGTGTGATCGGAATGATTGCACCCTGTTGCTGACATTAATGCTAGTATGTGTTACAATATATAAGTAATGTAGTGACAAAACTACGGATAATCCAGTTATAGAAAAGAGGGAGCTTTGTGAAGATAACAGAGATAGTAAATAAAAATGCACCTTCGGTGTCATTTGAGATTTTTCCGCCAAAGAGGGATACGACTCTTAAAAGTATTGATGCAACGCTTGATATTCTTGCGGAGCTAAATCCTGATTACATAAGTGTGACTTTTGGTGCAGGTGGTAGTGTGAATAACAATCTAACTGTGGAATTGGCAAAGAAGATAAAGCATAACTATGGTATAGAGCCGGTGGTGCATCTTACTTGTCTTACACATGATAAAAAGGATATTGACGAGCTGATTATTCAGCTGAAAGAGGCGGATATTGAAAATGTGCTGGCATTGAGAGGTGATTATAATCCGGATTTGGAGATTAAAGATGATTTTAAGTATGCCAGTGACCTTGTTAGTTATATTAAGAGTAATGGTGACTTTTGTGTGAGTGGCGCGTGCTATCCGGAGTGTCATCTTGAATCGAAGAATCGCATAGAAGATATTTTAAATCTTAAGAAGAAGGTTGATGCAGGGGTTGATTGCCTTATGTCGCAGCTCTTTTTTGATAATGATTTATATTATTCATTTGTGGAGAATTGTAGGATTGCCGGAATAAATGTTCCGATTCATGCGGGGATAATGCCGGTTGTTAATAAAGCGCAGATTGAGCGCATGGTTACTTTGTGCGGAGCTTCCTTGCCGGACAAGTTCAGAAAGATTCTTAACAAGTATGAGGATAATAAAGAAGCTTTGTTTGATGCGGGGCTAGTGTATGCTGTTAATCAGATTGTAGAGTTGTTAGCATCAGGTGTGGACGGAATACACATATATACTATGAATAATCCGGTTGTGGCTAAGAGAATATGCAATGGGATTAAGAGTTTGATTTAGGTAGCAATATAATCGGAAATATGGTATGATATATTATATAGCGTTGGGACGTGATGTTAAATTTAATATTAAATAAGGTGGTGCATGCGTATGTGAGTGGTGAATTATCCGAAAGAAGAAATAAGCATAGATATGATTGAAACGACATACAAAGGGATATTTAAATATGCATTGGATAATTCGGGGCTGTTTACATTTGTGGCTAAGTAAGAATCTGATATAAGATTCAGGTCGGGATTTTATGAGAAGTTGATAAAAAATTTATAATTATATTTCTTGTGAAAAGATTGACGAGACACCCACATATCTAGTATAATAGACAAAGATTATTACCATGGGTGATTTGGTGATATCGGAAAGTATTATTTAAAGAAAGAGGTATTTTAGCAGATGATTAATTTGGAACAGTATGGAATTAATGGAAGCGTTGAGATCGTACACAATCCTTCGTACGAGGTATTATTCGAGGAGGAGACTAAGGCTGGTTTGGAAGGCTTCGAGGTTGGTCAGGTAAGTGAGCTCGGTGCTGTTAATGTTATGACAGGTATTTACACAGGACGTTCTCCTAAGGATAAGTACATCGTTATGGACGAGAATTCTAAGGACACTGTATGGTGGACAACAGATGAGTATAAGAACGATAACCACCCAATCAATGAGGATGTTTGGGCAGAGCTCAAGAAGCTTGCACAGGCAGAGCTTTCTAACAAGAGACTTTTCGTAGTAGATGCATTCTGTGGTGCTAATGAGGACACAAGAATGGCAGTTCGTTTCATTATGGAAGTTGCTTGGCAGGCACATTTTGTAAAGAATATGTTCATCCAGCCTTCAGAGGAAGAACTTGCAAACTTCGAGCCTGATTTCGTTGTTTACAACGCTTCTAAGGCTAAAGTTGAGAACTTCAAGGAGTTAGGTCTTAACTCAGAGACAGCAGTTGCTTTCAACATTACAAGCAGAGAGCAGGTTATTCTTAATACATGGTATGGCGGTGAGATGAAGAAGGGTATGTTCTCTATGATGAACTACTATCTTCCACTTAAGGGTATTGCATCTATGCACTGCTCAGCTAACACAGATATGAACGGTGAGAATACAGCTATTTTCTTCGGTCTTTCAGGAACAGGTAAGACAACATTGTCTACAGATCCTAAGCGTCTCCTTATCGGTGATGATGAGCATGGTTGGGATGACAATGGTGTATTCAACTTCGAAGGTGGTTGCTACGCTAAGGTTATC
>JAFQIQ010000232.1 GCA_017397445.1 Lachnospira sp. | reverse complement strand
GTGTGATTGCGTCGATGGGGTGTGACACTGCAAAGCATGATGTGAGTTCCCAGACGGAAGCAGCGACAGAAACATACACGGAGGACATCTATGGTGAATTGGCCGATAATGAACAGGAGAGGGTCTATTATCAGAATTATCTGAAGCACGATGCAACAGCGGGAACTGAAGAGTATTATTATATTGTTAACAGTCAGCTTCATAGTTATAATACTAAGACTGGTGTAGAAAAAGTGTTGTGCCATAAGAAAGGATGCACGCATGGGTATAGTGATGCTGAATGTGGTGCATACGTGACTACCAGAGATAAAGTTAATTGGGGAGAAGCCGGTAAAAGCTATAATTGTATGGGTAAAATGTTATTTTGGCACAATGACGGACTATATGTTATAGAAAGCGATGAAACAAGTGATTATCTTGTAAAGTATGATTCAGAGCATAAAGCAGTACAACAAAAGTGGAATCTTGTTGACGAGATTAATGAGCGGTATTGTGCAGGATTTAGCACAGAAGGTGCAGCAATACTGGTTGGTGATTATTTGTATTATATGAGTGCAGTGTCAGGTAAAGATAAAACAGAGGATTATTATGCCGCTAACAATTATAATACGGATAATCAATTTAACCGTATTAAGTTAGAAGCAGGTGCGAAGCCTGAAACATTAGGAAAGATAGATATTTCGATATATACTGGGGAGTGTGATACGGCTATTCGAACTTCAGGCCAATATATATACGTTTTTAGTGAAGGCAAGGAGAATGGTATACTACAGTCTAACAATGGTTGGTATTGGTGCAGGGTGTGTCGTTATGATACGGTCGGAGGCACATTTGAGACCTTATACTCTGTTCAGCATAATTTTGGACACTTGAATCTCGATAATGGAGTTGCGTTAGATGTTAGTTTTGACGACAACCTTTGCATGGATGATAAGGGGAATGCATATATGCTGAGCAGTGTAAATCAGCAGGCGCAGATTTACAAACTGTCTTTTGATAATGGTTTTAAGGCGGAATGTGTTTATAGTCCACAGAATAAGGATGTTACATTGGAGAGTATGTACTTTGACGGTAGCAATTTCTATGTATTTGAACAGTTCGCGGATCTAGAGAAAGGATATCATAGAATAATCAAGCTGGATAAGAATGGAGTTCCTGTTATATCTATGGAGTTGCAATATGATGATGCTTATATGGCGGCTATGGTGGGAGGTGATACGTGGTCTGATAGAACAGCAAAATATTGGAAAATGTATGTGGAAATTGTAGGTGGTGATGAGGACAGGCTTATTATTAAAACATACACTTATGGAATAAAGGGTCTGACTCATGATGATAAAGGTATTAAGTTGGATGGCAGGAATGATAGTGAACGTTTTGATACATATGCCATGGGTATAATAAAGAAAAGCACTTTTGGCAATGAGGGGGCAGGGATAACGAGGATATATCAGGTGAAGTAATGATATGGATGTTGCTGGTAGGAGATGTGTCATATTAATTATGGCACATCTTTCTTGCACTGAAAACGATGTGATATTGGATGTCGAGATATTGAATGGCCAACATCGTACCAGGATATGTTATGAAAAAAGTAGCAGAATATGGTTGAGTATAATTTAGGATGTTATTATAATAAAAATTAGGAAGATACATATGAGGAGTTACAGCTATGAGAAAAGTTTTGATGATTATATTAATGATTTTGTCTGTTTTTACTGTAACGGGGTGTGATTCGAGTCCGTTTTCCTTCAGGCAATCCGTTGAAGAAGTTGAAAGCATAGAAATTGTTTCGGCGGAAAGCAGTCTTCAATTTACTAGCATAAAATTGCTTTCTGATGAGGAGAAGAAGGAATTTCTGGAACAGTTACAACTTATAGAATTTGTCAAATATATTGGAGACCCACCAAAGCTTAGTGGTGATGCTATAAAAATCAACTATAGAGATGGGGCTTATGAAATGATTTGTGCGTATACTGTTGAATATGTGGAAGAAGGTAAAATACAGTATCGTTGGAGAAGTTGTAGTGAAAAAGACTTTGTTAGTATTTTCAACAAATTTTCAGAGCAATAGGAATGTGAGGTGCTTTATGAAAAAAGTAACGTGTATTGTTATTGTTTTTATGTCGGCTGTTTTGTTTTGTGCTTGTACATATGCAGGAAATGGAACAGAGCAGTCTGTTTCTGCTAAAGGGCAATTCAAGTATAAAGATATGGTGTCTCCTAATGAAAAGATGGTAGATCAGCTTGTAACTAAAACTTATAGTGATGAGGAGTTAGATAAGATTGCTAACTTTAGAATGTCGTCTTTAGAAGAAGTGAATGAGGCATATCCGATAGAGTGTTTTAGAACATTTGATTATGACTTTTATGAAGCTGTGTATGTTGGACAAAAGCGTGTTGTTAAAGTGGGGTTTGATAAAACGGGACTCTGTTGTTATGGTGCGAAGTATGAACTTAAGAATACAAAAAAGGACTTTGAAAATCTGAAGATTGGTGACAAATTGGCGACAGTGACGGAGTTAGACCCGGGAGGAGATTATCCGTTTTTGTATAGTAACCTTTCGGAAACATCATCACATTGTACCACGGATGGATATTACGTATGGATACAATATGGTATCTCGGATGATATGCAGAGTTATATTGTTAAGTCAATTATGTTTGGGTACATTTAATAACAGAGGTTAAAAGGTGATAAGATGAAAAAAATAAAGTGTATTATTATATTCTTATTTTCAAGCATTTTGTTGTGTGCGTGTGCTGGTGCAGAGCTGGGGAACATGGAGGAGACTACTGATTCTGCAAAAGAAATGAGTGAAATTGATGTTGGAATATCTTCTGATGAAAAGACGTTAGACCAGCTTGTAACTAAAATCTATAGTGATGAGGAGCTGGATGAGATTGTTAAGTTTAGAATGTCGTCCTTTGAAGAAGTGCATGAGGCATATCCTATAGAATGTTTTAGAATGTCTGGTTTTGGATATTATAAAGTGGCATATGCGGGTGAAAAGAGCGTTGTTATAATGAAATTTGATAAAACAGGACTTTGTTATGCAAGCAATAAGTATGATCTGAAAAACACAAAAGATGCCTTTAATAATTTAAAAATAGGCGATACATTAGGAGCTGTGAGGGAGTTGGATCCGTATGGTGATTATCCGTTTTTACGTCCTGGCAATGAGGGTGCTTCTCTAGAGTCAACACATTGTACCACGGATGGGCATTACATAACTATACAGTATGGTTATTCCCATAACATGCAAAGTTATATTGTGGAGTGGATTACTTTTGAGTATATTTGACAGTTAGGTGGGATGCACAATGAAAAAATTCATTGCTATCCACCAGGATGGTGATTATAGGGGGTGTTTGTTTTGAAGAAAAGACAGTTGTCTATCGAAGAATATAAAGAGACTGAAGGAGCCTATAAAATAATAATCAATAATATCCGTTATCAGAAGAACTTTATGAATGTCGTTGGGAAAATAGTAAAACATTTTTGGATTGAAGATAAAGTGTATTTTGGATTTTATAGAACTGATGGTGTGAATTTGACGTTACAGCAGCAAAGGGAGCTTGAAAAAGAAATTCCGGAATTTTTTCAAAAAAAGGTGAAATGCAAGAGCTATGTACATATTTGACAGTGGCAAGAATTGAGCAGGATGATGAAGCCTATAGTTTTATTCCAAAGATTTTTGATTATTATCTTGAAACGATTATGTTTAATCCTAAAGTGAATTGGGACTTTTTTAAGCAGTACTATTATAATTATCAGAATTACAGACAGGATGATATTATTCTTAACCATTTGGCTGAAATAGTATTATGCTATTTTGATAGCGGGGATTTATCGATTTGCTTTGATCCTAAAAAGTATAGCCCTGTAGAAGTTAGAAGTTGGATTGAGGAGTTAATTAGCAGTGTACTATAGAATTAGAAAAGCAAGCCATATTGTTTTCGGCGATGTTTTTTGAGGGCAGAATGAAACAAGGTAATTTGTCCGAGCTTTGCTTTTATTTATTCGAATCAATTGGAAAGGAGTGTGGATATTATGATAGGTGAAGCTGTAACATATAACTGTACGAGTTACTATTTAAAGAAGCCGCATAACTGTTTTAGTTGTGGATGTATCTTGGAGAAAAAAAGACGTGAAGCAGTTGTTCATTCAAATTCGCCAGAAGCGAAGAATTATGATTTTGGAATTGGGGATACGTATTTGGTTGGATATGTAAGGTTCATAACTTTTTATTTTCAATGCCCAAGCTGCGGTCGAAGTTATGAGATTCGAGAGTTAATTAATCTTGAGCGGGAACAGAAGCGTAAAGAAAAAAAGGGTAAGAAAAAGAAATGGTTTAAATGGTTCTAGATCAAAAGTATATGGTGGAATTAGATTGTGATGAAGTTTTTGAATAAGTATGTGACCATTTGTCTTAAAAGTATAAATATTTATGACATAAGTCCCTGTTAAGAACTATTATAAGTATGAGGCAGGAGCTCTTACGACTGTACGGTCGTAAGAGCTCCTACCACATATTGTATCTTACATCTGCACAACCCGGTCTGCCAAGGCTATGGTAGAAGGGCGGTGTGCAATCATTATGATTGTTTTGCTGTTTTTAAGCGACCGCAGAGCATCATTTACAAGCTGCTCAGATTCATTGTCAAGAGCAGAGGTTGCTTCATCCATAAGGATAACCGGTGCATCTTTTAAGATGGCACGAGCGATTGCGATTCGCTGACGCTGTCCGCCTGAAAGGCGGTTTCCACGTTCTCCAGCGTAGGTATTGTAACCGTTCTCAAGATTAGTTATGAATTCGTGAGCGTGAGCGATGGTTGCTGCGGCGTACACTTCTTCATCAGTGGCATCAGGGCGGCCTACACGAATGTTCTCCATAATGCTTTCGTTAAAGAGGTATGGTTCCTGCGGAACGTAGGCAATTTTTTTCCTGATATCTGAATTGTCAGTTGTGCTGTAGCACATATTGTCTATATACATTTTTCCTGATTTAACAGGATAGAGACAAAGCATAAGTTTTGAAAGCGTAGTTTTGCCACAGCCGGAAGGGCCGGTTATTGCAACACTTTCGCCTTTTTTGATATCAAGTGAAAAGTTTTCAAGCAAAGGAGCTTTATCACTGTAGTTAAAGCAGATGTTCTCAAAGCGTACCATAGAGTCGGCAACTTTGTCAGTTGTTAAATCGGCAGACTCTATTTTGTTGCAACATGCAGGTTCTTCGCATATTTCCAAGAATTCGAATATGTTTTGTGCATTGGTAAGGCAACCAATCAATTCAGGCAAATATCTTCCGAGAAGTATAAACTGAGCTGAGAAATGTCCGTAAAGTGTGTAGATTGCCGTAAGTGAACCAAGAGTGGTGTAGCCCTTATCTACAAAGTAGATTCCCAGTATAAGGAAGGCTAATATGCACAGGAGGTCAAATCCCTTGTTACTGCTCTCTAAGCATGCAGTGTAAAGGATTCTTTTATTGCTCTGTTTTTCGTAAGTCTTGTTTTCTTTAATAAATGCTTCAACGGTGTCCTTTCCTGTCTCATACATTCTTGCCTGTTCCATTCCCTGAAGGAGGTTGGAGAGCTTCTCCGTCATGGAAGCATTAGTTTTTGAAAGTGCTTTTGTTACGTTCTGTATAGGGTTAATGAGCAGTCCGTTAATAAGTAGCATAAGTACATTTACACCAACAAGGCACAGTGTAATCTGCCAGCTTAACATAAACATAGGCACTAAGAAAACCCCAACCTGAATAAGCGGTGCTACGGTTCTTCTGAATCTCGAACCGGTTATGCTACCTGTCTTACTAAGATCGTAGGAAAGCTTTGACATAAAGTCGCCTGAATGATTTTGCTCGTAATATGTATACGGCAAACGTATTACGTGATGGAATATTCGTTTGCACAGGTTGCTGTAGGCACGCTTTGCTTCTACATTGTAAACCATAGAAGAAAGTGCAAAAACTACGATTGATATAAATCCGCCAATTATGTTAAATACAATTATTCCGGCGATTTCATCACTTCGTCCGGATTGTGCGGCATCTACAACATTTTTCATAAGAAGGGAGCTCATTACTGAGAACATAGCAAAGCCCGAACTCATAAAGAAAATGGCGGTAAGGTAGATAATGCAGCGTTTTCCCATGGCCTGCATAACTTTTATAAATGCTTTTATTGATTTCATGCGTCTACCTCCTTGCCGTACATCTGGTAATAAAGGCCTTTAGCGGCAAGCAATTCTTTGTGAGAACCGCTTTCAGCTATTTGTCCGTCTTTAAGAACCATTATTCTGTCAACGTGCTCTATGGTTGAGAGCCTGTGGGCAATAGTGATACAGGTTCTGTTCTTTGACAGGTTATCGATAGCTTCCTGAATAAGTTGCTCTGTTGAAACGTCTCCTGCAGAGGTTGGTTCATCAAGAAGCAGTATTGGAGCATCTTTAAGGATTGCCCTGGCTATGGAGATACGTTGTTTCTCACCGCCGGAGAGCAAAATTCCACGCTCGCCAACTATTGAATCATAACCGTCCGGAAGACTTGTGATAAAGTCGTGTATGCGGGCAAGTTTGCAGGCATTGATGATTTCTTCTTTGGTAGCACCGGGTTTTCCGTATGCAACGTTTTCCATGATGGTGTCAGGGAAAAGGAATACGTTCTGGGAAACGAGAGCCATCTTGCTTCTTGCGGCTTCCAAGTTCCAATCTCTAATATCTTTTCCAAGCAGAGTGTAACGCCCGTTGTTAATAGGATAAAAGCCACATAATATATGGAAGATAGTGCTTTTGCCACCACCGGAGTCGCCTACAAATGCGACGCTTTCTCCCTTATTAATATGGAAGGAAAGACGATTAAGTACATTGGTTCCTTCTGTGTATGAAAAGTTTACATTATCAAAGGCGATAGCAGGTGCTTCTATTGAATCACCGCCGTCATAGGTGCCGGTAAATTCTGATGGTGCATGAAGAATATCCTCGATTCTTGATATGCACACGGCATTTTCTTTGGCATCGATAAAGTTAAAAGGCAGTCCCACGAATGCATCAACAAAGGCAAT
>JAFQIQ010000231.1 GCA_017397445.1 Lachnospira sp. | reverse complement strand
TAAAACTTATGACCTTGACTTCGAAAATGGTGTGTTTACAGATGAACAGTGGTATGAGATTGATGATTATATTATGGATATTGAGACAGAAGCATAATTAAGGTAAATTATAGATTACAAGATACAGTAAAAATTAGATTGACCGTGCATTTTACATTTTTTTTAAGGGATGAGGTGTACGGTTAATTATTTTTATTACTGAAAATTACGGAAAGCTAAAAAAGTCGGTAATCAAATTTTAAGTGCTAAAAAAATCGCGTTGACTCCGCAAAATTTAATTAATACAATGTCCTTGTTGCGCAACAAGTATTAATATAATATGCACAAGGTGTCTGATTTGTCATGGGGTAGAGTTTGTGTATATTGTACAATTTTAATGTATAATGTTATTCAGGAGGTTTTGATCGTGAAAAGAAGAGCGAAGGTATTGGTGTCTTTAGCACTTACCGTGGTAATGCTGGTAACAGCAGTGTTTGTTGGTATGCCGGTTGCAGCAAATGCAGCTACATCAACATCATGGAATTTTTCAGATTCAAGTTTTAGAAGTTTGGGAACAATCTCATCTTCTACTACAGTTAATAATTTAACATTGGTGGCTACAAGTTCTAAGACAATGTCAGTAGTTTCTAACAGCCAGACAGTGGATGGTACTACATACTCATATGCTTTGGCATTAGGTGGAAGTGGTAGCACAAGTTATCGTGCAGTAAAGGTGCCGGTATCAGGTACAGATACTATTAAAGTAACATGTAAGAGTTCAGGAAGCTCTTCAAGAACATTAGTTGTTGCAGATGCATCAGGCAATAAGCTTGGTACAATTACAGCTGGTTCAACAGCAGCAACAGGATCATATTCATATTCAGGTTCAGCAGGATATGTATATTTGTATTCTTCTAATAGCGGAATTAATCTTTATAAGATACAGGTGGACAGCTATGCAAGCAGCAGTTCATCATCAAGCAGTTCAAGTAGTTCAAGCAGCTCAACTTCTAGTAGCAGTACAGCAAGCTCTTCATCAGTTACTGCTGCTAATATTACAGAGGGCTGGTACTATATTAAGAATGTAAACAGTAACAAGTATCTTCAGGTAACTAACAATTCAGGCTATGCCGGTGCTAATGTAGAGCAGGGGACAGGTTCAGGCGTTCAGGGCCAGAAGTGGTATGTAGATAACGTAGGAGACGGTTACTATGTTTTAAAGAGTGGTTTAGGAAATTACAATCTTGATGTTTATAATTGGGGTACATCAGATGGTACGAATATAGGATTGTGGGACGCTAATGGTTTGGATTGCCAGAAGTTCAAGTTCTACGAAGTTTCAGATGGCGTATATGCTATCTTGACAAAGTTGACTAATGATGAAAAGGGATTGGATGTTTATAATATCTCTACAGAAGATGGAGCTAATGTATGTCAGTGGTCATATTGGGGTGGCGCAGGACAGCAGTGGAGACTTGAGAGCACAGGTGATTCTTCAAGTTCATCAGGCAGTTCATCAAGTGGTTCATCGTCAAGTGGTTCATCAAGCTCAGGCAGTTCATCATCAAGCAGTTCTGTAAGTTCTGCGATTGATGCAGACGGATATCCTGACCAGCTTATGACATTTGTAAGCACAAGTGATGGTGCATTTGTAACTGCAAGTGGTTCATCAGTTGTGTCAAACTCAACAAGTTCAACAGCTAACAGATGGAAGCTTGTTAAGTCAGGTAGTGATTATTATAAGATTGTAAATGCATCTAATGGCCAGGTGCTTGCACCTTCTGGCAACAGTGCATCAAGTGGTGTGAAGGTTGTTACAACTTCATCACCAAGCGGTAGTTCACAGTATTGGAAGATTGTAGCTACAAAGACAGATTGCAATGGTTCTAATCTTAATTATAAGGTTGTAAACTATGCTAATACTAACTTGGCACTTACATTGTCAAGTGGAAGCTACGTGTTAAGTACATACTCAGGCAGTGCTTCACAGAATTTCAGATTTAATTCTTATGGAGCAGAAGGTTTCGCAGGATATAGTCTTAATATGAGCGGTAAGGAAAAGGCTTCTGTAACAGGCGGTGTATTAGGTACTGTAGTATATGTTTCATCATTAAGTGATTTGCAGACATATGCATCAGGTTCAACAGCATACACAATTGTTATTAACAGCAATATTTCAGCTTCAAGTCTTACTAAGGTTAATGTAGGACAGAACAAGACATTTGTTGGAGCGTTTGGAAAGGCAACATTGAATAATATTCATTTCAGATGTATCAGTTCATCAGGCAATGTAATTTTTAAGAATATTACATTTAAGCATGATGCATCACAGAATGAGAATGATGATATCCAGATGTACATCTCTGATGGTAACAACTTCTGGGTTGACCATTGTACATTTACAGGACATACATCAATGCAGTCAGATGATGTTGATAAGCATATGTATGTAGGCTTAAAGGCTGACTTCGTGTCAGTAACAGGCTGCTATTTTGGCGGACATAAGTATGGTTTGATTCTTGGTTATCCAAGTGAGGATGGTTCAGGTACTTACACAGGCTATCCACATATGACTATTTGTAACAATTACTTCTACAATGTTTACACAAGAGCACCTGGATTAATGCGTTATGGTTATTTCCACTGCTATAACAATTTTGTTTATGGCTTTAACTTAGGATATACACCATACACAGATTGTAATATTTATTCTGAGAAGAACTACTTTGATAAGGGCAGTTACGCAGGAAAAGTAGTTGATGATAAGGGTGTTGGTGCATTTACAGATTCAGGTTCTGTATTGTCAAGCAGCGTTTCAAGTCTCTCAACAGGAGCAACAAGCTGGAGACCATCATCAAACTACAGCTATGCAACAAGAAGTGCAAGTGATGCAAGAACATGGGCTATGAATTATTCAGGAGCACAGAGTTCAAAGATTACTTATGCTATTGATTAATTAAAATGTTTTAGAGCGTGTCATATTAAGTATGGCACGCTCTTCAATTGTTGTGTGTTATTCTCCTCCGGGACCGTCTTTTCTAGGTCGTGTGGATTCCGGGAGTGGTTCCACTGGCTCACTTTCCTTGGAATTTTGCGGTAAATCAATCTTAGGAATATTACCATCATCATAAGAATCCTTAAGACTCTTAAAGTTTTTTATATCGTCCATATCGGTACCATCCTTAATAAATAGATTTCAAGAATAGAATTACCGTAAACAGCACATTTATGCATGAATTCTAACATCTGCTTTTGATTTTTGTTCAGTTGTGTTATAATAAAAACAATATATGACTTACGGAGGATAGTATATGACATTTCTAGAACTTGCAAAAGACCGTTATTCGGTGAGAAGTTTTAAGGACACACCCATTGAAGAAGATAAGATGAAGGCAATATTAGAGGCTGCTAAAGTTGCTCCAACTGCATGTAATAATCAGCCACAGAAGATATATGTGGTTAGAAGTGAGGAAAATAGAGCTAAGTTGGCAGGTGTTTGCAGGTGTACATTTGACGCACCCGTTATATTGGTGGTTTGTTATGATAAAACAAGGGACTGGAAAAATAAGCGTATGCCTGGGTATAGTTCAGGTGAAACTGATGCCGCTATCGTATGTACGCATATGATGCTTGAAGCATGGGAGTTGGGGATCGGCTCATGTTGGGTTGGTATGTTTAATTCAGATGAGGTAGTAGAGACATTGGGACTTCCGGATAATGTATGTGTCTCAGCATTATTACCTATGGGATATGCTAAAAATGACGTGGAGCCGCTTAATCTGCATTCTATATACAGAGCTGATGAAGATATGGTAGAGTATATGTAGTCAGGTGTATAGGAGGAATTATGGCAGGTTTCTGGATAGTTGTATTGTTTGGATGGATAGGTATAGTGATTATTATTGCTATGCTGTTAATACTGATAATTAATTTTATAGGTTACTTGTTTGAAAGTTTGTCTATATGTGAATATATGAAACGGACTAATATGCCTATGCGTGGGACTGCATTTATACCTTGTTATAACAAGTATCTTCTTGGATGTATATCCGGCAACTCATGGCTTGGAATTATTGAAGCGATTGTAAATGCAGTGAAGCTTTTGTCTTTTGCTCTGATGTATATTGCAACGGAAGAGTATTTTACATATGTGGGAACGCTGTTTATAATAGCTGCTTTATTGGGGTGGATATTGAATATCATAATGGCAGGTGAGATATTTGGAAGATTTACAAAGAATAGAGCTATATATACTGCATTGAGTGTAGTATCACTAGGAATTCTAAGACCCATATTTCTTTTTGTCTTTTTACATAGGAATAAAGAATATGCTTATAATTAAAGAGGATAAAAAAACTGTAGTTCATGCTGCTTTTTTAGTGGTGTGAGCTATTTTTTTATGGTATGATACTGAAAAATAGCAAAGGAGTAATTGGGCATTGAAAAGAAATAATACCGTTGGGAATATAGCTTTAAGGCATGGGATTTTGTTTGTTTTAGGAGTTGTTTTATCATTTATTACAGCCGGTGTTACAATATACTGTAATGATACGGTTGCTGCAGCAGTGGATTCTGTTATGAGTAGCAGCGGTGAAGACAAGCTTTATACATATGTTATAATAATTGCCATTATGGCTGTGGTTATGCTGATAGCAACATTTTTGCAAAATGTAATTTCCAGATTATACAGTGTTAAAGTGCAAAAAGAGTGTAAAGAACAAATTGCTGAGAGAATACCTGATATGACCTTTGCGTATCTTGATGAGAAGGGTTCCGGAAGTATAATGAACAGGCTTATATCAGATGTGGGAGAGCTTAATAAGTTGTTTTCCGAGAATATTCCTACACTTGTATCTGCTGTTATTATTGTTATATCAGTTGTGACATATATGATGTTTTTGGATTGGAAACTAAGTCTTGTTACTATAATTATATATCCGGTTTTATTGTATCTTGCCAACTATATAAGTAATAAGGTTAAGAAACTTGTGAATTTGAGGCGCAATTTGTTAGACGAGAGAACTTCCGTTGCCAATGATTGTATTCAGGGAATTATCGTTGGAAAAAGTTATAATCTCGAGAAGGTTCAGGATGAGAGAATCGGTAAAGTTATAGACACGGTGTTTGCTAATGAGAGAGCCCGTACGGGAATACAGTCATTGTCATACATACTTGAAGCTATTATCGGATGGATTCCTGTAGTTATAAGCTATGTTTTAGCTTTATTCGAGGTTTTGAATGGTTCTATTACAGTAGGTGATATGCTTGCATTTTCAGTACTTTTAGGAATAGTATCACGTAATGTGGAAAAGATTCCTATGGGAATTATTGAGTTGAAAGAGTATTTAGTTTCGGTCAAAAGACTTAATCAGCTTATGTGCGCACCAT
>JAFQIQ010000230.1 GCA_017397445.1 Lachnospira sp. | reverse complement strand
TGAGTAACAGGCTTTGTTGTATTGTCATAAACATTACCATAAGCCTTAATCATACCACCGGCATCAGATGCAATTGGATCACCGTTAGCCATATCTGTACCCTGCTGAGAAATCAACATAGGCTTTGTTGTATCCTTAAAGTAGTTAGCCTCTGCAAAGATTGAAGCTCCCAATCTACAGATCATACCGTACTTAGATACACCATCATACAAGTTGTTATATACGTGTACAGCTGAAGATACACGTACCAATGGATGACGTGAGTCTGAATGATCATACCAGTTATGGTGATATGTAATATAGTTCAATGTTGTATCACCATTACCATTCAAGTGTGTCTTTCCAGAATCCCAGAAATGATTGTATGAATGTGTAACATACTGAGACTTCTTAGTATCGAGAGCACCATCACCCTTAGCCTGGTCAGCATCAGAACCTGCATCACCATAGAAGAAATCACAGTTGTGAACCCATACATGGTCATTGCCCTGCTGTAAACCAACATTATCGCCCTCTGAACTATCACAGTTCATAATACCGATATTTCTAATTTCAACGTTGCTGCTGTTCTTCAAACGAATACCCCAACCGTTTGCAACAGCATCTTCACCGATACCTTCGATAGTCAAACCAGCATCGTTGCCGCCGTTATCTACAAGCAAATCACCCTTGTCAAATCCTGACGCATCAGTAATGTTACCGATAAGACGAACACACAATGGATAGTTACCATCACAATATGCTTCAATTGCTGATACGAAAGAACCCTTAGTCTTTTCTGTAACATAAACAACCTTAGCATTGCTCTTTAATGTACCATCCTCATTATAAGCACCTGAAGATGTACCATTAACAAAAGCGAAACCACTTCTGTCATGTGCAAGAACCTTAAGTGTTGTTGTCTCAACCTGAGCAGTACCACTGCTAAGAGTTGCAACTACTTTCATCTGATAAGTTCCTGCCTTCAAGCCTACAGCGTCTGCTCTCCAGTAACCTGGATACTGTCTGATAAGCTCATCATCAATTCTTGTGTAAGAACCTGATGCTGACTTAACATAAACATCATAACGCTTAGCTCCACTTACTGGCTTCCATTCTACATATGCAGATTCAAGCCAGCCATTTGCTTCTGTAATTGTCACAGCAGTTGCTGCATTAGCTTCAACTACACCTACACCTGTGAATACTGATGTAATAACCATCAATATTGCCATACCAAGCGCTGACAATCGTCTTCTGAAGACTTTCATAAAAACACCTCGCTAACATAATATTATCGCTCTCACGACACCTTTACAATACCACCAACCCTTACCCTATGTCAATGTTTTTCGCCTAAATTTCTATGTATTTTTTATGTATTTTAAAATAAAAAATGTATTTTTTTGTACATTTTGAACAAAACCACCCACAAACCCAGATACAGAGCCACTTCCAGACATTGCCATCAATCTAAAAAAAGCGGTAATACTTTATCGTATCACCGCATTTTTATGTAAAGTTATATTTGTAAATAGTAATTTTGCACTAAATTATAAGAATTCCACACCATGTTCTCTTGCAAAATCAATATCTTTTTGTGGCCAAATTGATGCTTGAACCTCTCCAAGATGAGCCTTTCTTAAGAAAAACATACATATACGTGATTGTCCGATACCTCCACCTACTGTATATGGAAGCTCTCCATTCAACAAAGCCTTCTGGAAAGGAAGCTCTGCCCGCTCAGGACAGCCGGCCTTCTCAAGCTGCTCCCTCAAAGAATCCTCATCAACTCTGATACCCATTGAAGATAACTCAAGCGCAATATCAAGAACAGGATAATACACTATAATATCACCATTCAATTTCCAGTCATCATAATCCGGAGCTCTGCCATCATGTGGTTCACCCGATGCAAGCTTATCACCAATCTGCATAATAAACACCGCACCGTATTCTTTGGCAGCTGCATACTCTCTTTCTTTGGCCGAATATGTCGGATATCTGTCTTCCAGCTCCTGTGTTGTAACAAATGTTATTTCTTCCGGAAGAAAACACTCAACATAATTGTATCTGTTAGCCATATATTTTTCAGTAACCCTAAGAGCCTCATATACCGACTTAACAATACTCTTTAATGTATCAACATTTCTGTCTTCCTTACTGATAACCTTCTCCCAATCCCACTGATCAACGTAGATTGAATGAATATTATCTGTATCTTCGTCACGACGGATGGCATTCATATCTGTATAAAGTCCTTCGCCTACCTCAAAGCCATACTTTGCAAGAGCCATTCTCTTCCACTTGGCAAGAGAATGAACAATCTCAACCTGACTGCCTTCCTGTTCTTTTATATCAAAAGCTACAGGTCTTTCAACACCATTAAGATTATCATTAAGACCTGACTGTGCATCTACAAAAAGCGGTGCCGATACTCTGTGCAAATTAAGCTGAGTAATAAGTTCTCTCTGAAAGAAATCCTTAACCCGCTTAATAGCTTTTTCAGTTCTTTTGATATCCAACGATGGCTTATAGCCCTCTGGAATTACAATACTACTCATAAATCCTCCTCGCTCCTGATTATACAGGAAACCTTATGTCTTAATAAAATATGCTTTTAAACTATTATAATTCACAATTATTTACAGTTCTTGGGAACGGAATTACATCTCTGATGTTAGACATACCTGTAAGATACATAATACATCTCTCAAATCCAAGTCCAAAACCTGCATGTCTTGCAGAACCATACTTACGCAAATCAAGATAGAAGCCGTAATCCTCAGGATTAAGTCCGCATTCTTCCATACGCTTCATAAGAAGTTCGTAATTATCTTCTCTCTGGCTTCCACCGATAATCTCACCAATCCCCGGAACAAGACAATCCATAGCTGCAACTGTCTTTCCATCCTCATTAAGCTTCATATAGAATGCCTTAATCTCCTTCGGATAATCAGTAACAAACACAGGCTTACCGAATTCCTTCTCTGTAAGGAATCTTTCATGCTCAGTCTGTAAATCACAGCCCCATGATACCTTATAATCGAATTCATCATTATGCTTCTCAAGTATCTTAATTGCATCTGTGTAAGTAATATGACCAAACTCCGAATTAAGAACATTATCAAGTCTCTCAAGAAGTCCCTTATCAACAAAATCGTTAAAGAACTTCATCTCTTCCGGTGCATTCTCAAGCACATAACGAATTACGTATTTAATCATAGCCTCAGCAAGTATCATATCATCCTTTAAATCAGCAAATGCTATCTCAGGCTCAATCATCCAAAACTCTGCCGCATGTCTCGTTGTGTTAGAATTCTCAGCTCTAAAAGTTGGTCCGAATGTATATATATTCTTAAATGCCATAGCATATGTCTCACCATTCAACTGTCCGCTAACAGTAAGGTTAGTTGGCTTATTAAAGAAATCCTTTGAGAAATCAACCTTGCCATCCTCTGTTTTAGGCACATTGTTAAGATCCATAGTTGTTACCTGGAACATCTCACCTGCACCCTCACAGTC
>JAFQIQ010000229.1 GCA_017397445.1 Lachnospira sp. | reverse complement strand
ATCACGGGTTATGCTGGAAGAAGGTTATTCGGGTGATACAGAGATGTATGCAGCGTACATAGAGCAACTGAAGAAACATTTACCAAAGAATGGTGTTGTGATAAATGCTTTGCCGGAGCTTATGGCCCATAGAGATGAGTATATATTTTTTAGAGCAGAAGATTCTTGGACTTCCAGAGGAGCCTATTATGGTGTTAAGTCGTTGTTTAGTGTGATTGGCACAGAGATTAAAACGCTCGAGCAGTATAATGAATATGTGTATGGAACATTTGCCGGAGGCTTGAAAGGTCATAGCGAATTGGCACACATACTGAATCTTAATGTGCCGGATGATGAGAATTATTATTACATGCTGCAAGGGTCTGACAATATGGTGGAGGTTATCGCACTTGATGATGACGGAACTGAGGTTACATATAAAAAGCCATTGATTACTCCGTCGTCGGCTAATCTTGCATCATATATTAACGGTAGTTTTAATAGAGCTATTGTTGAAGGTGGTTCAAAAGAGTCTGTAAGTGGCGGAAAACATCTGTTAGTTATATGTGACAGTGCCGGTAAAGTTGTGGTTCCGTTTTTGAAAGATTATTATGATGGAATCTATGTTGTTAATGTGAGAGAAGATTATACGCTATATGATGATTTGAATGAGATTGTAGCAAAATACAATATATCGGATGTGGTGTATGCACAGAATTCATTAGAGTTGGGAGTCAAAGGATATTATAGGGCACTTTCAGCTTTCTGTGAGGAAGAGTGATGATATGAGTGAGTTGTTAAGAGAGTTATTAAAAATATTTACTGACAGTACAGGAATAAGCCAGGATGTGCAAGCCTATGCAAATGTGGGAGGAGCGGTTCTTATCGGGTTAGGAATAGTGCTGTGCGTGTTTGGATTTAGGTCATATAGAGCATTGTTTTCAGGCTTGTGTGTGGTGACAATCGCCTATATATATTGTACATGGCTTGCCAGTATGATGTCGTGGAGAGAGGCTGTTACTGCAATAGCGGTGATGGGAACGGTGGTGGCATTCTTTGCGTATCGTTGGTACAGAGTGGGCGGCTTGGGAGTTTGTTTTGCACTGGGGGCCTGTCTGGGCTGGCTCATCTGCCCGTCTATAGTGGTTGCCATTATATGTGGTGTGATAGCGGCTGTCGGACAGTGGCTGTTTCCTGTGATTGTGATTATCCTTACTACTTCGGCGGTTGGTGGCTGCCTGTTGGTGGATACGTTAAAGCTTGATGGATTTATGTATCTTGTGGCTGTTGTAGGGGTTATGGCTGTTGCGGTGGTAATACAGTTGATTATTAATCGTAATCAGAAACTGTTTACAAGGACTTGTCCGGAAGTATTTAATGCGTTGTTAGAGAAAAAGAGGAACAGATAGTATGGCAGAGGTGTTTCGAAAAGAATTAAAGTATGTTATACCTGTAGAGAAATATATGCGTATGCAAAGCCTGCTTCAGGCAGTAATGGAACCGGATAAGTATAGTGTTGATGGCAGTTATATGGTACGTTCACAGTATTATGATTCTATTACTGATGCAGATTTGCATGATAATCTTGATGGCGTATTGGAAAAACGAAAGATTAGAGTGAGGATATACTCATCGGAAGCGACAAAGGCAAAACTTGAATACAAATGCAAGAATGGAACGGATGGTATTAAGTATTCTATTGAACTTACACGTGAGGAAGCAGAGCTTATGGAATCTCACAGCTACGGTTTCTTGTTACAAAGAGATGAGGAATTGGCAAAGAAACTTTATGTTAAGATGACTGAGCAGGTATATGTTCCAAGGACTATTGTTGAGTATGAGAGGACGGCCTATACATATCCGATAAGTGATATAAGAGTAACATTTGACAGGAATATCAGAGGAAGCATTAATCCATATGGGCTTTTTGAGAAAGAACCTTTATATATACCATTGTTGGAACAGGATAAAGGAGTGTTGGAAGTGAAGTACAATGATTTCTTTCCGTCAGTTTTAAAGCCATTGCTTGCAGGCTTGGATAGTGTGGAGCAATCTTATAGCAAATATTCATCAGCAAGATTAAAATACATGTAGGGAGGTACTAGTATGAGAGAATTTATAATTGAGAATTTGTCCGGAGGAGCAACGGTTGATATTGTTTCAGTGATTATTAACAATGTAGTGGCGATGGTGGTAGCATTTTTCTTGATGTTCGTGTATAAGATTACTTATTCAGGGGTGTCTTACAGCAGAAAATTCAATGTGTCACTTGGCGCCATTACTATTACAACAACTATGATTATGGGTGTTATCAGCAATAATATTGCATTGTCTTTGGGTATGGTCGGTGCTCTTTCTATTATTCGTTTCCGTACGGCAGTTAAGGATGTAAGAGATGCGGCATTTATCTTTTGGGCAATTGCAGTCGGTATCGGTTGCGGAGTTTCGCAGTATGCACTGGTGGGAATTGGTAGTGTGGCGTTGTTTATCTTTATGCTTGTAACTAAGCAGTCGGTAGCGTCAGGACAGCAGTTGCTGATTGTGCAGGGAAAGCTTGAAGCTCAGAATGAGATTGAAAGCGTTGTAGAGAAACATTTTCAAGGTAAGGCGCACAGAACAGTTAAGAATGTAACTGCAAGTTCTTGTGAGTTGGTATACAAGGTTAGTGAAAATGTGTTGAAGAAGGCAGATGCAAAGCAGATGATAGATATATCTCAGAGCCTTATGAAGATTGAAGGGGTCGTGAGAGTTAATTTGGTAGAGCAACAGGATGATATTTCAAGATAAGCATGGCTTGGAGATTAATATATGAAAAAAGTTTTTGCATGTGGAAGCATGATTTTATTACTGTTGGCTGTTGTAGTGGTTGCAGAATACATATATGATTTCAATATGAGGTCGGCAGAAGTTGGCGGTAAGCAGGGGGCAGAAGTTAAAAACTGGATAGTTCCTGATAAAGAATATCTTGATTATTACGGCATTGGTGAGTTTAAGACTAACCTTCCGGTGTTGCATATTAACACTAATGGACAGCGTATAGAAAAAGATACTAAGATATGGTCATCCATGGCTGTTATGCAGAAGGATCAGAATGGTGCAGACCGTTCGGTTATGGAGACTCCGGATTATGAAATATCTATGATGATTAATTATAGAGGTGCATCGTCTTACTCCCAGTTTGACAAAAAGCAGTACCGACTTAAGTTTTATAGTAAGGAAGGCAGCACCAATGCTAAGAATTATGATTTTCTGGGAATGGGTAAGAATAGTGAATGGGTGTTAAATGGTCCCTTTCTTGACAAGACTTTAATTCGAAATAAGCTGGTGTATGGTTTGGGCAGAGAGTTGTTCGAGTGGGCACCGGACTCACGCTATGTAGAATTGTTTATAAACGGAGAGTATCAGGGGGTATATCTTGCATTGGAACCGGTTACTAACGGAGAAAGTCGACTGCGTCTTAGTGAGTTTGGTCTTGCAAGCGGAGAAACTGCGTATATTGTAAAACGAGATCGAGTGGGAACGGAAGAAGAGCCTCTTTATGTGTATGGATATTATGGTGGTAAGACATATAACCATCTCTATGTTGATTATCCTACAAAGAGCAAACTTACAAGCAGACAGAGAGAATGGATAACCGCAGATATTGATACCTTTGAAAAGGTGTTGTATGGTGATAATTTTGCGGATGAGAAGACAGGATATTCTAAGTATATAGATGTGGATAATTTTGTTGACTATTATGTGCTTAATGAAGTTGTTATGAATAATGATGCCGGCAATCTTTCAACATATGTATATAAGGAATTAGGTGGCAGAATTAAACTTGCAATCTGGGATTATAATAACTGCTTCGATAATTATCAGTGGTTTGCGCAGAATTATGATGAGTTCTTTTTGAAGGATAATTCGTGGTTTGCGATGCTGTTAAAGGACCAGAGATTTGTTGATAAAGTTATAGCGAGGTACAAAGAACTTAGAAAAGGGATACTTAGTGATGAGTATTTTAACAGGCAAATAGATTTATATAAGGCTGAGCTAGGCGAAGCTGTGGAGCGAAATTTTGCAGTCTGGGGCTACACATTTTATGATAATCTGCTGTCAAGTGAGAATGAGCTTCATAAAAATGCGAAAAGCTATGATGAAGCTATTATGCAGTTGAAGAATTCATTTAAAGCGAGAGTGGAGTTTTTGGATAATAATATAGGTGATTTGTATGAGGGGTGTATTAATTAGTCATCGCGTGTTCGAATGAGCACCCGATGACTAGTAGTGGAGGTGTCGGTGAAAACTAAGGTTTTAGTGGGAATAACAGCATTGCTGACAGCACTTTTGGTTGCGATGGTGTGCCTGTTTTTGGTGTTGGACAGAAAGTACAGGGAGCAGAACAAGGCTAATTATGCGGATGATATGAGTTATTTTCTGGAGTGTATGGAACTGGAAAAAGAGTGGATTAGTAAACAACAGAGTAAAGAAGGTGCCATATATCTGTATGAACTGGAAGAGAAGACTGAGGGCTCGGTGGTTCCGTATTTTGCATGTCAGGCGGCACTTGGGATGCTGGCAGGAAATCCGAATAAGGATGAATTGGATATTGTAGGAGATTATCTTAACTGGCATACAGGGGAACTTATACAATCTAAGGGAATGATAAGTGATTACAGAGTAGTTTCCGGGGAATTGATTTCTAAGGGAACAAGTGATTCCATAGATTCTTATGTGGCTATGTATCTGACATTGTTGGCGACCTTTGTAGAAAGCGAAGGAGAACTTGACGGTATCGAATATGCGGAAGCAGCTGTTAATGTGTGTGCACAGAGACTTGAAGAACTCAATACAAAGGGATTAACGAAGGTGGCACCGGGCAAAGAAGTGTATTATCTTATGGATAATGTGGAAGTGCTACAGGCTTATGGAAAGATTCTGAATCTGCTTCAATCCGGTAATAAAGCAGTT
>JAFQIQ010000228.1 GCA_017397445.1 Lachnospira sp. | reverse complement strand
TTTTCGCGACCGGCTTAGAACAGCCATCCATGGCATCTAAGCCTTTTGCCGACATCGTGTCGGCAAATTCGCTATATAGTTCAGCAAAGCACTAAGAAAATCTAATATCCTCCACAGTCGCAATATACTTGATATACGCACTTTATATCAATATCATAAGGGCAACTTGCTACTGCCCTTATTAATCCTAGAACAATCCTGTAATACGATTATTCTCTTCGTCGAAATCGATCTTTACAGCTGCCGGCTCTTTAGGAAGTCCCGGCATAGTAAGGATTTTGCCTGTGAGGACTACAACAAATCCTGCTCCGGCACTTACATATACATCACGAACGCTAATCTTAAAGCCTTCCGGTCTGCCAAGCAATGCCGCATTATCTGAAAGAGAATACTGTGTCTTAGCCATACATACCGGCAAATTACCAAAGCCCATTTTTGTAATATGCTCAAGCTCTTTCTTTGCCGCATCTGAGAAATCAACACCATCTGCACCGTATATTTCTTTCGCTACTGTTTCTATCTTAGCTTCCAACGATAAATCATCTGTATAGATAGGAGCAAAGTCTGACTTCTTGTTTTCAAGAGTTTCAATTACCTTTGCCGCAAGTTCAAGTCCGCCTTCGCCACCCTTTGCCCATACTTCTGACAGTGCAAATTCACAGCCTAACTCTTCGCAATGAGACTTAATGAATGCATACTCTTCCTCTGCATCTGTAATAAATGCATTGAGTGTAACAACAACCGGGACTCCGTACTTCTTCATATTCTCGATATGCTTATCAAGATTAACTATACCGGCCTTTAATGCTTTCATATTCGCCTTTGAAAGTTCCGACTTTGGAACACCTCCGTTGTATTTAAGAGCTTTAACAGTTGCTACAATTACAATAGCATCCGGCTTAAGTCCTGCAAGTCTGCACTTAATATCAAGGAACTTTTCTGCACCAAGATCTGCACCAAACCCAGCCTCTGTTATGGCATAATCACCAAGCTTTAACGCAAGCTTTGTTGCTCTTACAGAGTTACAACCGTGTGCAATATTAGCAAACGGGCCGCCGTGAATAAGTACAGGAGTATTCTCCAATGTCTGAATCATATTAGGCTTTATGGCATCTTTAAGAAGTGCTGCCATAGAACCTGTAGCCTTCAAATCATCTGCTGTTACAGGCTCGCCATCCATATTGTATGCCACAATAATTCTTCCAAGACGTTTCTTTAAATCCTTCATATCTTCTGCAAGGCAAAGAACCGCCATAATCTCAGAAGCTACAGTAATTATAAAGTGATCTTCTCTAACCACACCATCTGCCTTAGTTCCCATACCAACTACAATGTTACGAAGTGCTCTGTCATTCATATCCAAACAACGCTTCCAAACCACATTCTTAGTATCAATTCTTAACTCATTGCCATGCATAATATGATTGTCAAGCATAGCCGCAAGCAAGTTGTTAGCCGATGTAATCGCATGGAAATCACCTGTAAAATGTAAGTTCAAATCCTCCATTGGTACAACCTGTGCATATCCGCCGCCTGCTGCTCCGCCTTTGATACCAAAACATGGACCGAGTGATGGTTCTCTAAGGGCTGCAACCGCATTTTTCCCCATCTTACAAAGACCTTCTGTAAGACCTATGCTAATAGTTGTCTTTCCTTCTCCTGCAGGAGTAGGATTAATAGCCGTAACAAGTACAAGCTTTCCATCCTGCTTATCAGCCATTCTTTCAATCAATTCATCTGATACCTTAGCTTTGTACTTTCCATACATCTCCAATTCATCCGCAGTTACGCCAACCTTTGCTGCAACCTCTGTAATATTAAGCAACTTTGCTTCCTGTGCAATCTCAATATCAGTTTTTACTCCCATGTACAACTCCAATCCGCACAATCAACTGTGCTAAATTATTTAATATTATGTTCCTTAAGAAATGCTTCAAACTCATCAAGTGTCATCTCAACCTTTCTAGGTTTAGTACCTATCTCAGGACCAACAACACCTGCCTGACTTAACTGATCCATAATTCTTCCTGCTCTGTTAAATCCAATCTTATAGTATCTTTGAAGCATACCTATTGAGCCTTTTTCCTTCTCTATAACAAATCGTCCTGCATCAGCAAAGTACGCATCTCTCTCATCTTCTGAATGAGCTATTGTGTGTGTCTCTCCGCCACCCACATCCATACTTGTTATAGCTTCATTATACACAACTTCCTGTTGCATATTTTCCTTAAGGAAATCAACCACTTTACTAACTTCCTCATCAGATACAAAAGCACCCTGCACTCTTACAGGCTTTGGATATCCCGATGGGAAGAAAAGCATATCACCCTTACCAAGTAACTTTTCAGCACCATTCATATCCAGAATAGTTCTTGAATCAACACCCGATGACACTGAAAATGCTATTCTTGATGGTACATTTGCCTTAATAAGACCTGTAATAACGTTAACCGAAGGTCTCTGAGTGGCAATTATAAGATGTATACCAGCCGCTCTGGCAAGCTGTGCAAGACGACATATAGCATCCTCCACATCTCCCGGTGCAACCATCATCAGGTCAGCAAGCTCATCGATAATAATAACTATCTGTGCCATCTTCTGTGGTGGTTCCTCACCCTCCGGAACTTCCATCTTTTCTATCTTAGCATTGTAACCCTTAATCTCTCTAACGCCCATGGTAGCAAACTTGTTGTATCGGTCCGTCATCTCCGCAACTGCCCAATTAAGTGCACCTGATGCTTTCTTCGGGTCTGTTACTACCGGAGTAAGAAGATGCGGTATACCATTATACACACTTAACTCAACTACCTTAGGGTCAACCATAATGAGCTTAACATCCTCAGGATTTGCCTTATATATAATACTCATAATGATAGTATTGATACACACTGACTTACCCGAACCTGTAGCACCAGCTATAAGCAGGTGTGGCATTTTTGCAATATCTGCCACAATTGTCTTACCCGCAATATCCTTACCTGCTGCAAATGCTATATTAGAAGGATTGCTTGTAAAAGCTTCCGACTCTATCAATTCTCTAAATGTTACGCTTCCGGCCTCCTTATTAGGCACCTCAATACCTATAGCTGCCTTCCCCGGAATCGGAGCTTCTATACGGATATCTGCTGCCGCAAGATTCAGTTTAATATCATCTGCCAAAGAAACTATCTTACTAACCTTAACGCCCTGCTCCGGTTGTAACTCATAACGTGTAACAGACGGTCCGCAACTTATATCAGTGATAGTTACCTTAACGCCAAAATTCTGTAATGTCTGTTGTAACCTAAGGGCTGTATCCTGATTCTCTCTTGCCTGATTACCAGCCTTTTTATTACTTCCCTTGTTAAGTAATGATATAGGTGGAAAAACA
>JAFQIQ010000227.1 GCA_017397445.1 Lachnospira sp. | reverse complement strand
GAGATACGTGACAAAGTGATTGAGTATAAACATAAGATTGTTACAGGAATTGGTTTTGATAAAGAAGAAGAGTAAATCGGCAGATTTATTTATAGAATAAACTACAGAATGGAAGGTGCTTGCAGTGGATATAGCTACAATAATTGGTCTTATATTTGGTGCTATCATGGTTGTTTATGGTATCATTGATAGTGGTGGTGTCAGTGCGCTGACAGAGAGTTTCTTGGATTTGCCGTCGTTTGTTATTACGTTTGGTGGTTCGTTGGGATGTTTGTTTGCGTCATACACAGTTAAGGAGTTTATAAGTCATCTTAAGGGATGCGGTATCGCATTTAAAGATCCAAAGCTTAATCATGGTGAGATTATTGCACAGATTATTAACTTGTCTAATGTGGCAAGAAAAGAAGGTCTTCTTGCTTTGGAAGAAGTTGCAGGCGGACTTGATGATGAATTTATGAAGAAGGGTATCCTTCTTATTGTAGATGGTACAGAGCCTGAGTTGGTAAGAGGTATTCTTGAGACAGAGCTTAATAATATGGATGAACGTCACAGAGGCGTGGCAGGATTCTATGAAACATGGGCTGCCATGGGTCCTTCGTGGGGTATGATTGGTACACTCATCGGTCTTGTTAACATGCTTAAGAACCTTACCGATTCGACTACTATCGGTCCTAACATGGCTGTTGCCTTACTTACAACATTATATGGTTCGTTGATTGCTAACTGGTGGTGTGCACCTATTGTTAATAAGCTTAAAGGTATTAATGCCAGAGAGTATCAGATGAAGGCGATTATTATTGAGGGACTTCTGTCTATTCAGGCAGGTGAGAACCCAAGAGTAATAGAAGAGAAGCTTAAGTCATTCCTTGCTCCAACTGCAAGAGGTAATGTTTCAGAGGAAGAGGGTGTGCGTTAATGGCGAGAAAACCGGAGGAAGCTCCAGCCGGTTCTCCGGCGTGGATGACAACATTTAGTGATTTGATGAATTTGTTGCTCTGTTTCTTTGTGCTTTTGTTCTCCATGTCAACTGTTGATGCTGAAAAGTTTCAGCAGATTGCAGCGTCGCTTTCTTCAACATTCAGTGTGCTACCGAGTGGAGGTTCGGCTATTAAAGAGGATGGAATTCTTATTAGTAGCGGCGCCAGCCAGTTAAGTAATTTGAGTACATATTACAATAGCGTTGGCCTTAGCGAAGAAGGTGAGATTTCGCAGGAGATTGAAGATGCAAAGACTGAACTTGAAAAAGAAGGTCTTGCAGAGTCAGAGAATATGGCAGAACAGATTGAAGGTGCTCTGGAAGAGAAGAATCTGGGTGATGTAATTGAAGTTACGGCCACGAGTAAATATGTTGTGCTGAATATGAACGGAGCCCTTTTGTTTGACAGTTCCAAAGCTGAATTGAAGGCGGATGCTGTTTCTGTGATTGATAGAGTTGCAGATGTTTTATACGTGTATGATGACCATGTTATATATATAGAGGGACATACGGATAATCTTCCGATTAATACGGCGAAGTACCCAAACAATATGATGCTGTCATTGTACAGAGCTTATTCCGTATACGATTATTTTGTATCGAAGAAAGGCTTTGATGAAGCGACGCTTACATCTCTTGGAAAAGGAGATGCTGTTCCGATAGCTTCTAATTCTACGGCAGAAGGAAGAGCACAGAACAGAAGAGTTGAGATAAAGATATACAACAAGCTCAACAGCTAGAGTAGATTTTACAGGAGGAAGTTTTTATGAAGAAGAGTATGCTTAATGTTATTACACTGGCACTTGTACTTATCAATCTTGTGTTGACAGTTGTGCTTACATTTTCACTTGTATCCACTAACAACAAGACGAATAAACTTATAACAAAGGTTGCTGAGATTATTGAACTTGATGTGGGTGGACTTAATCCGGACGGCTCATTGGCTGACGGTAAGGTTAATGTAGATGATATTCAGTACGTGGATGTTATGAACGGAGACAGTGATGATATTACGGTTTCATACAGTTCAGGCGGAAAGACGCATTATGTAGTGTTAAAGGTTACAATCGGACTTAATACTAAGGCTGATGATTATGCTACGAAGTCTGTAAGTGTTAATAATGGTATGAGACTTATTGTCAGTACGGTTACCAATGAAGCTATAAAGTATAATTATGATGCAGTACAGGCTAATAAGCAGACAATCGAAAAGGCATTGTTGGAGTCGTTGCAGCAGCAGTTCCAGACAAAGATGATTTGTTCTGTGACTATTTCAGAAGTTTTGGTTCAGTAATTCTGGACTTTCCGAGAGAATCGGAGTATTATTAAGACTAGTTTGAGATTACATAAAGGAGGTGAGGAAGATGGGTGAGGTTCTATCGCAAAGTGAAATCGATAACCTCTTGAAGGCCTTAAGTACAGGTGAATTAGACATTGATGAGGCTAAAAGTAAAGAAGAGAAACAGATAAAGAATTATGATTTTGCAAGACCGGCAAAGTTCTCAAAGGAACATTTAAGGACATTGGAAATCATATTCGAACATTTTGCAAGACTTATGGCTACCAATCTTCCTGCATATCTTCGTAAATCAGTTACAGTAGATGTAGTTAGTTCCGAAGTAGTTATTTATTCGGAATTTTCTAATGCGTTATCTAACCCTATGTTACTTGGCGTAGTTGGTATGCAGCCGCTGTCAGGTAATGTAATTATGGAGATGGCGTCTAATCTTGGATATGCGGTTGTTGACAGATTGCTGGGCGGTAATGGTGTGGCCCTGGAAAAAGCAAGAGAGTTTTCGGAGATAGAGCTTTCTATTCTGGAAAGAATATTCTCAATATGTGTTAATTTATTACAGGAACCTTGGAAAAATGTTGTTAGTATATCTCCAAGACTTGAGCGAATAGAGACTAATTCACAGTTTGCACAGATTATTTCTCCAAGTGAAACGGTTGCAATTGTAACCTTGGATATTAAAGTGGGAGATGTGCAGGGACTTATGAATATCTGTCTTCCATTCGATACGTTAGAGCCTGTTATAGATAAGTTGAATACCAAGTATTGGTTTGCTTCCATGAAGGAAAAAGATGACAGTACTTATGGAGATGTTATTGAGAGTGCTATCAGTAGAGCACGCATTCCAATTAAAGCTATTCTTGGAACAAGTAAAATCAGTGTTGCAGATTTTGCTAATTTGCAACTTGGTGATATAATCAGAATCGACAAGAAGGTTGATGAAGAGTTAGTAGTATATGTCGGTAATATAAAGAAGTTTATGGCATTACCGGGATATTCTGATGATAAATACGCAGTGAGAGTCACTGAAGTTATTAGAGAGGAGAGTGAGTAAAGATGGATGGTATGTTATCACAAGAGGAAATCAATGCGTTACTGAGTGGAGCAATGGGAGGCGATGATACACAGACAGCAGAACCGGTAGTAGCAACTATGACTGAATCACCGGCATACGATGAGTTCTCACTCACTGACACAGAGAAAGATGCAGTCGGCGAGATTTCTAACATAAGCATGGGAACAGCTGCAACAACACTTAGTTCTTTGCTTAGTCAGAAAGTTAATATTACAACACCGAAGGTTTCGTTCGCATATTGGGATGAACTTGCTGCACGTTATGACAGACCATGTGTTATGTTACAGATTAGCTACAGAGAGGGTATAGACGGTAATAACGTTTTAGTATTGAAAGAACATGATGTTAGGATTATCACCGATCTTATGATGGGTGGAGCCGGTGTGGTTAATGACGATGACGAACTCACAGAGTTGCATCTCAGCGCAATCGGCGAGGCTATGAATCAGATGATGGGTTCAGCAGCTACATCACTTTCATCTATGTTTAACAGAAAGATTGATATTAGTCCTCCAATTGCAAATCTTATTGAGGCCTATGCAGAAACATCAACTAATTTGCCGGAATTCCTTAATGAAAGATTCGTTATGGTATTTATTCCCTTAACATATGCTCCACCGCCCATCAGCAGCAAGCGTTTTCCCTGTAAATTATTCATATCTCAACTCTCCACAGTACATAATAATGAATATAACGAATGACAAATTAATTTTCCTACTGATCAATTTCTACAAACTTATCATTAATCAATGAATAACGAAGAAGCAGGAGGCTATGCTAACTTCCAGCAATTCAATTTCCGTAATACCTTTGTGTCCGTATTCTATTTCATATACGCCAACATAGCTTTTGTTTTACTTCCCAGATCACTGAGATAG